>NZ_JBITIE010000023.1:90400-110833 GCF_044458665.1 Streptomyces sp. NPDC050422 | reverse complement strand
GGGGTGGGGCGGCGCGGGGCCATTACGAACGGGGGGGCTATGGGGGCCCCGGCGGGCTGAGCCGTCGCGACCGCGCGATGGGGGGGCCCGAATGTTGCGTGCCCCGCCTTCGCGCTGTCCGGTCCGTCGCGCTGTCGGTCGTACTGTCCGGTCCGTCGCGCTGTCCGGTCCGTGGTGCAGGTCTTCGTGGTTCAGGTCTTCGTGGTTCAGGTCTTCTGCCGCCTGCTGCCCCGGATCGAGGCCCAGAGCATGTCCCCGACACCGACCACCACCACGGCTCCGATCAGCTGGAGCACATGGCGCGTCCAGTCGATGCCCTTGGTGTCGTTGACACCGATCCAGGTGGCGACAGCATTACCGAGGATGCTGCCGATCATGCCGAAAATGACCGTCAGCCACAGGGGGATCTCCTGCTTGCCCGGCAGGATCGCCTTCGCGATCAGACCGAGCACCAGACCCACGATGATTGCCCACAACCAGCTCATGTCGCCTCCTCGTGCGACGCGGTGTCGCGCATGGCCCAGTCTCGGTCCTGGGCATGTACGCCGCATGTCGGACAGGTCCGTACGTGCGAGGGGCGGTGGAGTGTACGCATCCGGCGCGCCCCGGCCTCGAACCGGGGGGAGGCCGGGCGTACCGTGGGATCCGGTCCGGTCCGGGGAGCGTCCGGCGCAGGAACGGGGTCTCCCCCAGTTCGTCATGAGCTCGGGGAAGGGTGGTGGAGACGTGTTGGGGAAGCAGAGCGGCGCGGAGGTCTTCCGGATCACGGGGGCGCGGCAGGGGCTCGCGGAGGATGTGCGCGGCAGGCAGCGGCGCTATGTGATCTCGATGTCCGTGCGGACGCTTTCGGTGGTCGCCACCGCGGTCCTGTGGAATGTGGAGCGCCATGTGGCGATCGTGACGCTCGCACTGGGAGTGCTGCTCCCGTACGTCGCGGTCGTCATCGCCAACGCGGGCCGGGAGAACAGTCCTTCGATCCCCTCGACGTTCGTGCCGGCGGCGACGCGGCCCGTTCTGGACGCCGCTCCGGTGGCCGGTTCGGCGGAGCCCGGTCCGGAATCCGGACACGCCTTCCGAAGCCCGGATCCGCAGGAGCAGGGCTGAGCGCGGGGCAGGCCCAAGCTCAAGAAAAGCTCAGATCAATCATGAAGTTCCAGTGCACCGCACCCCCGTCTGCGTGACATACTTCGTGAGCGCTCCGCATCCCCCGTCGGAGCGACGGACCGACGCCGGGCAGCTCCCCCCGTGGCTGCTCGGCGTCGCCATTTCTCCGGCGGGGATGCCGCAGGGTCCTGCCACTCGGCCCAGGCTCTAGGGTTGAGTCCGTGAACTCCCCCGGACCCGACTCCGCGACACCCGATTCCGCGACCGCGAGTGCTGCCGCCGCGCCCGTCTGCTCGGCCAAGGGCTGCCGCGCCGATGCCGTGTGGGTGCTCGCCTGGAACAACCCGAAGCTGCACACTCCGGAGCGCCGCAAGACCTGGCTGGCGTGTGACGAACACCGGGAGCATCTCTCGTCGTTCCTGGGCGTCCGGGGCTTCCTGAAGGACGTGGTGACGCTCGCCGAGTGGGAGTCCCGGGACTCGCCGCCCGCCTGAGCTGTCCCGTACTGGTGCCTCGGCGGGCAACGTTTGCCCGTGAAGGAGCGGCGTCCGGTGCGTGCTCTCGGCGTGCCGGCCGGAAGTCCTCGTACTGGACGTACTCGGGCTTTCGGCCGGTGCGGCGAGAGTGCGTGCCGGGCGTCGCGACGGGGCAAACGTTGCCTGCCGCGGCACTAGCCGCCGATCGCCGACATCGGACGGTCGGGCTGGAGGAACGACGGGTCGTCGAGGCCGGAACCGGCCTTCTTGCCCCACATGGCGAGCTTCCAGAGCCGGGCGATCTCCTCGTCCGGAGCCTCGGAGCGCAGAGCGCCCCGCAGGTCGGTCTCCTCGCGGGCGAACAGGCAGGTGCGCACCTGTCCGTCGGCGGTGAGCCGGGTGCGGTCGCAGGCCCGGCAGAACGGCCGGGTGACGGAGGCGATGACACCGACCCGGTGGGGTCCGCCGTCCACGAGCCAGCGCTCGGCGGGGGCGGAGCCGCGCTCGCCGTCCTCCTCGGCGGTGAGCTCGAAGCGGGTGCGCAGCGACTGGAGGATGTCGCCTGCCGTGATCATGCCGTCGCGCTTCCAGCCGTGCTGGGCGTCGAGCGGCATCTGCTCGATGAAGCGGAGCTCGTACGCGTTGTCCACGGCCCAGGCAAGAAGGTCGGGTGCCTCGTCGTCGTTGAGCCCCGGCATCAGGACGGTGTTGACCTTGACGGGGGTGAGGCCGGCCTCGCGGGCGGCTTCCAGTCCGGCCAGCACGTCGTGGTGGCGGTCGCGGCGGGTGAGGGTCTTGAACACCTCGGGGCGCAGGGTGTCCAGGGAGACGTTGACCCGGTCCAGGCCTGCGGCCTTGAGCGCGGCGGCGGTCCGCTTGAGTCCGATGCCGTTGGTCGTGAGCGACATCTTCGGGCGGGGTGTCAGGGCCGCGCACTGTTCGACGATGGAGACGAGTCCGGGGCGCAGCAGGGGCTCCCCGCCCGTGAAGCGGACCTCGGTGATGCCGAGCTGGGTGACGGCGATGCGGACGAGCCGGACGATCTCGTCGTCACTCAGGAGGTCGGGTTTGGCCAGCCACTGCAGGCCTTCTTCGGGCATGCAGTAGGTGCAGCGCAGATTGCAGCGGTCGGTGAGCGAGACTCGCAGGTCGGTGGCGACCCGGTCGTAGGTGTCGATGAGCATGTTGGCCCCCTCCCCCGGCGACTTCCCGGTTGCGGAATCTGACTCTTCCGAGACTACGCGAGACCTGTGACAACGGAGTGGCCCGTTTGACAGAGGAGCGACGCGGCCGCGTCGTAGGACTCTACGACGCGGCCGCGTGGACGGAGGGTGCGAAGGGCACTCTCCTGCGTGAACGTGTGTGAACTCCTGCTCTCAGTGGGCGCCGATGCCGGTGAGGGACTTGACCTCCAGCTCGGCGTACTTGCCCTTGTCGGGCTCCTCCTTGGACAGGAGGGAGCCGATCCAGCCGAGCAGGAAGCCCAGCGGGATGGAGATCAGGCCCGGGTTCTCCAGCGGGAACCAGGCGAAGTCGACGCCCTTGAACATCGAGGTCTTCGCGTTCCCGGAGACGACGGGCGAGAACAGCACCAGGATCACCGAGCTGGCGAGGCCGCCGTAGATCGACCACAGCGCGCCCTGGGTGGTGAACCGCTTCCAGAAGAGGCTGTAAAGGAGCGTCGGCAGGTTGGCCGAGGCGGCGACGGCGAAGGCGAGCGCCACCAGACCGGCGACGTTCATGTCGCGGGCGAAGGCGCCCAGCAGGATCGCGGCGGCGCCGATGAAGACGGTGGCCCAGCGGGCGGCCCGCATCTCCTCCTTCTCGGTCGCCTTCCCCTTGCGGATGACGTTGGCGTAGATGTCGTGGGCGAAGGACGACGAGGAGGCGAGGGTGAGTCCCGCGACGACGGCGAGGATCGTGGCGAAGGCGACGGCGGAGATGACGGCGAGCATGATGGCGCCGCCGGTGGAGCCGACCCCGCCGAGGTACTCGGCGAGCTGTGGGGCCGCCGCGTTGCCTGCCGGGTTCTTCGCCTTGATCTCGTCCGGGCCGATGAGGGCCGCGGCACCGAAGCCGAGCGCGATCGTCATCAGGTAGAAGGCGCCGATGATGCCGATGGCCCAGTTGACCGACTTCCGGGCCGCCTTGGCGGTCGGCACCGTGTAGAAGCGGATCAGGATGTGCGGCAGACCGGCGGTGCCGAGCACCAGGGCGATGCCGAGGGAGAGGAAGTCCAGCTTCGAGGTGCCCGTGGCGCCGTACTTGAGTCCGGGCTCCAGGAACGAGGCGCCGTGGCCGCTCTTCTCGGCGGCGGTGCCCAGCAGGTCGGAGACGTTGAAGTCGAACTTCCACAGGACCATGAAGGTCATCAGGATGGCGCCCGCGATGAGGAGGACGGCCTTGACCATCTGCACCCAGGTGGTGCCCTTCATGCCGCCGATGGTGACGTACACGATCATCAGTACGCCGACCAGCGCAACGATGAGGATCTTTCCGGCGTCACTGGTGATCCCGAGGAGCAGCGAGACCAGAACTCCCGCTCCTGCCATCTGTGCCAGCAGGTAGAAGATCGAGACGACGATGGTGGAAACGCCCGCGGCGGTACGGACCGGGCGCTGGCGCATCCGGTAGGCGAGGACGTCGCCCATGGTGTAGCGGCCGGAGTTGCGCAGCGGTTCGGCGACGAGCAGGAGCGCCACCAGCCAGGCGACGAGGAAGCCGATCGAGTAGAGGAAACCGTCGTAGCCGAAGAGCGCGATGGCTCCGGCGATGCCGAGGAACGAGGCGGCGGACATGTAGTCGCCGGAGACCGCGAGGCCGTTCTGGAAGGCGGTGAACTGGCGGCCGCCCGCGTAGAAGTCGGAGGCACTCTTGGTCTGGCGGCCGGCCCAGACGGTGATGCCGAGGGTCGCGGCGACGAAGACCGCGAAGAGCGAGATGATCAGCGGCCGGTGCTCGCTGGTGGACGAGGCGGCGAGCGTCACGGCGGTGTGGGAGTGGTACGCGGCGCTCATGCGTCGGCCTCCATGCGGGACTTGATGGCCTCGGCCTTCGGGTCGAGCTTCGCGTTGGCGTGCCGCGAGTAGAACCAGGCGATGAGGAAGGTGGTGAGGAACTGGGCGAGGCCGAAGACGAAGGCCACGTTGAAGTTGCTGTACACCTTGGTGCCCATGAAGCCGCCGGCGTAGTTGGAGAGCAGCACGTACAGCAGGTACCAGAGGATGAAGGCGATGGTCAGCGGAAAGGCGAACGAGCGGTACGAGCGGCGGAGTTCGCCGAATTCCTGGCTCTCCTGCTCCGCGACGAACGCCTCGGTCGTGGGCTGGGCGGGGCCGGTCTCCGTACTGCCCTCGGGCGGCGGTGCATCGGTAGCCACGGAATCTCCTCGCGACGCGGGTGCGGTGGTGGTGGGGACGGTGGATTTCACTGGGGACCTCGATATCGGGGAGTGGTGGTGCGCCTCCCCTGACAACGGCACGCGGCGCGCGGCGAAGCGGTTCACCTCGGTTTCCGGCGTCTCCCTGTCACCCCTTCGGACGCTCCTGCGGAAATCGGGTCTCCCGAACCCATTGATGAGCGGGGATGATCAGCGATAGCTTCACTCGTCATGTACGCGACCGGATACGCTCCGTATCCGGTCGACTGACACGGATGAAGTGGAGACCCCATGGCTCATCTGGGATCCAGACGGACGCGCGCACTGACGCTGCCCGTCGGATTGGCCCTCACCGCATCGCTCGGCTTCCTGCCGACGGGCACCGCCTCCGCCTCCTCGGCGAAGGACGCGCCCTCGGCGACGGTGTCGACGGACGGTCCGAAGCTGTCGTACGTGGTCAACACCCGCGCCGGTCACGGCACCGTCAAGCAGGTGCGCAAGGCGATCGAGCAGGCCGGCGGCACGGTGGTGATCGCCTACGACCGAATAGGGGTCATCGTCGCCCACTCGCAGAACCCGCAGTTCGCGCAGTCGATGCGCCGCGTCAGGGGTGTCGAATCGGCGGGCGCCACCCGTACCAACCCGATCGTGCCGCAGGCCACCAAGGACATCGGGGTCGAGCAGCCGCTGACGGCGCAGCAGGAGCAGGCCTCGGCCGCGCAGGCGACAGCGGGCCAGGATCCGCTGGAGCCCCTGCAGTGGGACCTGCCCGCGATCAAGGCGGACAAGGCGCACGAGAAGTCGCTGGGCAGCTCGAAGGTCACGGTCGCGGTCATCGACACGGGTGTCGACGACACCCACCCGGACCTCGCCCCGAACTTCGACCGCGCCGGCTCGGCGAACTGTGTGTCCGGGGCCCCGGACACCGCGGAGGGTGTCTGGCGTCCGGCGGCCGGTGAGAGCGATCACGGCACGCACGTCGCGGGCACGATCGCCGCAGCGAAGAACGGCATCGGCGTGACGGGGGTCGCGCCGGGTGTGAAGGTCTCCGGCATCAAGGTGGGCAACCCGGACGGGTTCTTCTACACCGAGGCCGTCGTCTGCGGCTTCATGTGGGCGGCCGACCACGGCGCGGACGTCACCAACAACAGCTATTACACCGATCCGTGGATGTACAACTGCAAGGACGACGCGGACCAGGGTGCGCTGGTCGAGGCCGTCGCCCGGGCCACGCGGTACGCCGAGCGCAAGGGCACGGTCAACGTCGCCGCGGCCGGCAACTCGGCCGAGGACCTGGCGGCCGACACGATCGAGGACTCGTCCAGCCCGAATGACACCACGCCGGTCACCCGGACGATCGACCCGAAGGTGTGCCTCGACATCCCGACGATGCTGCCGGGTGTCGTGACGGTCTCGGCGACGGGCGCGAAGGGGCTGAAGGCCTCGTACTCGAACTACGGGAACGGCGTCATCGACGTGGCGGCGCCGGGCGGTGACTCGACGGTCTACCAGACGCCCGCTCCGCCCGCGACGAACGGTCTGATCCTCTCCACGCTGCCGGGCGGCAAGTACGGCTACAAGGCCGGTACGTCGATGGCCTCGCCGCACGTCGCGGGGGTCGTGGCCCTGATCAAGTCGACGCATCCGTACGCGTCGGCGGCCGCGGTCAAGGCCCTGCTGACGATCCAGGCCGACGCCACGGCGTGCGGTGACCCGTACGACATCGACGGCGACGGCAAGGTCGACGCGGTGTGCGAGGGCGGCAAGAACCGCAACGGCTTCTACGGAGCCGGAGTGGTGGACGCACTGGACGCGGTGCGCTGGTAGCGGACGGTCCGGGGGCCGGTGGTACGGCCCCCGGGACGGTTCACGGCGTGATGAGGACCTTCAGCGCCGTGCGCTCGTCCATCGCCTTGTAGCCGGCCGGAACCTCGTCGAGGCCGATGGCCAGGTCGAAGACGGGCGACGGATCGATGGTGCCGGACAGGACGTCGGGGAGCAGTTCCGGGATGTACGTGCGCACGGGGGCGACGCCGCCGCGCAGGGCGATGTTCCGGTCGAACATGGCGCCGAGGTCCAGTCCGGTGCCGCTGCCGTGCGGCACGCCGACGTAGCCGATCGAGCCGCCGTCGCGGGTGATGCCGACGGCCGTGCGCATCGACTGCTCGGTGCCGACGGCCTCGATCACCGCCTGGGCTCCGTCGCCGCCGAGCAGTTCCCGTACCGCCGCGACGGCCGCGTCGCCGCGCTCGGCGACGATGTCGGTGGCACCGAAGTCGAGGGCGATGTCGGTGCGCGCCCGGTGGCGGCCGAGCGCAATGATCCGCTCCGCGCCGAGCCGCTTGGCGGCCATGACACCGCACAGGCCGACAGCTCCGTCACCGACGACGGCGACCGTGGAACCCCGCTTCACACCGGCGCCGACGGCGGCGTGGTGGCCGGTGCCGAGGACGTCGGAGAGGGCCAGGAGCGCGGTGAGCAGGTGGTCGTCGGAGGCCGCGGCGGCGGGGAGCTTGACCAGCGTGCCGTCGGCGAACGGGACGCGCACGGCCTCTCCCTGCCCGCCGTCGGAGCCGACCGAGCCCCAGAAGCCGCCCTGCGGGCAGGAGGTGGTCAGGCCCTCGGCGCAGTAGGTGCAGGTGCCGTCGGACCAGACGAAGGGGGCGACGACGAGATCACCGGCGGCGAAGCCGTTGACCTCGGAGCCGGCCTCCTCGACGATCCCCAGGAACTCGTGACCGATGCGCTGGCCGGGCTGCCGGGCGGACTCGCCGCGGTAGGCCCACAGGTCGCTGCCGCAGATGCAGGCCCGCAGGACCCGTAGCACCACATCGGTGGGCTGCTGGATCACCGGGTCCGGGACCTCCTGCACGCGGATGTCGTGGGGGGCGTGGATGACGGTGGCGCGCATGCGTGGGGGTCCTTGCTGATCTCAGATGCTGATACTCCGCTCACGGTACGCCCCGAGGACCCCGCCGGCCCCTTTCGCCCCGGGGGCTAGGACGCCCAGGGTCAGCAGGAGCTGCGCGGCCACGTAGGTGAGCATCACCCAGAAGCCGGGTGCGGGCGGTTGCGGCCAGTCGGCGATGCCGGTGGCGATCAGCGCGTCGGAGAGCAGGAAGAGCGCGCCTCCGGCGGCCGCGTACCGGCCGAGGACACCGGAGCGGTAAGCCATGGCGGTCAGCAGCAGGCTGTACCCCGCCATCGGAACCCGCAGCCCGGCCGGCAGCCCGTCCCAGATGAGGACGACGAAGACGGTCAGGACGACGGCGTATCCGATGCCGGGCAGCAGGGCGCCTCGGGTCCGGCCGAAGAGGCGCAGGTAGCAGACGTGTCCTGCGGCGAAGCCGCCCATCCCGACGAGGAAGGCGAGGTCCGAGCCGGCCAGCAGGAACACGTCCCCGATCCAGCCGCAGAGCAGGGCGGCGATCAGCAGCCGCGGCCCGCGCCGGGCGGCGGCGTACGCGGCGAGGAGCGGCATGAGCAGCGGCTTGGCGACGAGGTGCAGGGCGCCGCTGTCGGTGAGGAGCCCGGCGAGGTCGGCGACGCACGCGACGAGGAAGGCGATGAGCAGGAGGCGTACGAGGCGCTCCCGCCGGTCCGGAAGCGGGCCGGCGCTCATCCGGTGCGCTCCCGCGCGGGAACAGCCGCGACGGCCTTGCTGCCCGCCATGGCCTCGGCCGGCTTCCAGCCGGGGCCGCGGAAGACCCGTCCGGCCCGCTCGCTCCAGCTGCCCGCCGCACGCACGTCGCGGGCGATGGCGGCGTACTCGTGGGTGGCGACCCGCAGCGGGTTGAACGTGTCGATGTTCTTGGTGAGCCCGAACACGGGCCGCTCCGTCTCCTTCGTGAAGGACCCGAACCACCGGTCCCACACGATCAGGATGCCGCCGAAGTTCCGGTCGAGGTAGCCGCCCTGGGAGGCGTGGTGCACCCGGTGGTGGGAGGGGGTGTTCAGCACGTACTCGAAGAGGCGGGGCAGCTTGTCGATCCGCTCGGTGTGCACCCAGAACTGGTACACGAGGTTGACCGACGAGCAGAAGACGAGCGCCGCCGGGTGGACGCCGAGGGCGATGAGCGGAAGGTAGAACGGCCAGACGGTCAGCGAGGTCCAGGGCTGGCGCAGCGCGGTGGAGAGGTTGAACTTCCGGCTGGAGTGGTGGACCACGTGGCAGGCCCAGAGGATCCGGATGACGTGGTGCCCGCGGTGGGACCAGTAGTAGAAGAAGTCCTGCCCCAGCAGCATCAGCGGAACGGTCCACCACAGCAGGGGGATGCGCAGCGGGGTCAGCTCGTACACCGCGGTGTAGATCGCGACGATGGGCACTTTCCACAGCAGGTCGAAGGCCAGGCTGCCCAGCCCCATGGTGATGCTGGTGGTGGCGTCCTTCGCCTCGTAACCGGCGGCGTCCTCGTCGGGGTGGAAGTGGTGGAACGCCACTTCCAGGACGGTGAGCAGGACGAAGGCCGGTATGGACCAGAGCACTACATCGGGCAGGTTCGTCGGCATGCCTGCACCGTAGAGCGGCAGGTCGGCCCCCGACTAGACGTTGTTACCAACAAGTATGCGAGACATGCTGTCAGCAGCCTTTGGCACCTTCTGACAGCGCGGGTGAGGTCGTCACACCCCCGCAGCCCCCAGCAGCTCCCCCGCCACATACGTCACGGCCATCGCCACCGCTCCCCCGCCCATGTTCCGCAGCACCGCCGGTCCTGCCGCCGCGTCGCCCAGCCGGGCGCTCCACCAGCCCGTCAGGGCCAGCGCCGCGAGCACCGACAGCACGGTGACCACGAGCCGCACCGACGATGGCGGCAGGACGATCGCCAGCAGCGGCAGCAGCGCACCGACCGTGAACGCGAGGAAGCTGGCTCCCGCCGCGTGCCACGGGTTCGTCAGGTCGTCCGGGTCGATGCCCAGCTCGACCTCGGCGTGGGCGCGCAGCGCGTCGCGTTCGGTGAGCTGCACGGCGGCCTCGCGGGCCACGTCCCGGCTGAGCCCCTTGCCCTCCAGCAGGCCGGTGAGCTCGGCGAGTTCCGCCTCCGGGGTCTCCTGGAGCTCACGCCTCTCCGTCGCCAGCGCGGCCTTCTCCGAATCGCGCTGGGTGGAGACCGACACGTACTCGCCCGCCGCCATCGACATGGACCCGGCCAGCAGCCCGGCCAGGCCCGCCGTCAGCAGGGTGCCCCGGTCTCCGGTGGCCCCGGCGACGCCGACGACGAGGCCGGCGGTGGAGACCACACCGTCGTTGGCCCCGAGGACCGCGGCGCGCAGCCAGTTCAGCCGCGCGCCGAGGCCGTTGCCGTGCGGTTCGTGGTGCGCCTGGGTGTCCGTCACCCGGGGATGGTCTCACCTCTGGGGTCGTTCGCGGCGAAGACCCTCGGCATCACCAGACCCGTACCGACCCACCCGGTGCGAAGGCGGGGCTCGTCGCGTCCGCCGGGACCTCCTTCAGGGGTTCGGCGATCTCCTCGACCGTTGGTCCGACGGTGGCGGCGATACGGTCCAGCGCCGCCAGGTCGAACCCGTAGACGCGGGCCGCGTTGCCGCCGGTCATGGCGGCGATCTCCTCGGGCGGCAGTCCCGCGTACGCGATCCGCAGGCCCTCCCGGGAGTACGGGGCGGTGCCCTCGTCGTGCGGGTAGTCGCTGCCCCACATGATCTTGTCGAGGCCGATCCGGTCGCGCAGCGGCACCTCGTGCGGGCGCATGAAGCTGGCGCCCACGTAGCAGTTGTCGCGCCAGACCTCGCTGGGAGGCGCCCCCATCGAAGCGGCGAGCCCCGCACCGAACTTGGACTCGGCGGTGGCCGCCCGGGTCGCCGCCGCGACGAGGCGGCCGTGGTAGTAGTCGAGCATCTCCACGATGCCCGGGATCCAGCCGGAGCCCTGCTCGGTGAGGACCAGTTTCAGTCCGGGATGGCGGCGGAACGCGCCGCCGAAGATCAGGTGCCACAGCGCACGGTGCGAGAACCAGGTGGTCTCCACCATGAAGACGGCACGGGCCGCCGGTTCGTCGCCGAGCGGCGGCGAGGCGGAGCCGCCGTGGTGGTTGACCGGTACGCCGAGCTCCTCGCAGACCGCCCAGATCGGGTCGTACGCCGCGGAGTACAGCTCCGGGATGCCGGAGCCCGGCGGCGCCCCGGGCAGCAGGATGCCGCCGGTCAGGCCGGCCTCCTTGGTGCGGCGGATCTCGCGGACCGCCTCGGCCGGGTCGTTGAGGAGGATCTGGGCGACGCCCGCCCGCCGGCCCGGCGCGGCCGCGCAGAAGTCCGCGAGCCAGCGGTTGTGGGCGCGCAGCCCCGCCCAGCGCTGTTCGTACTCCTGCCGGGAGGGCGCCGGGGCCATCAGGGAGGCGGAGGGGAAGAAGGGCGGGATGGTGTTGGGGAAGACGACCTCCGCGACGATGCCGTCCGCCTCCAGTTCGGCGAGGCGGCGGTCCGAGTTCCAGTTGCGGTCGGCGGTGTCGGCGACCAGGTCCTCGTACGGGTTGACGTAGGCCGCCGCCCAGGCGTCGAAGTCGTCGTGGTGCTTCGACTCCAGGTACGGCCGGTAGTCCAGGAGGTCCGCACCGGCGTGACAGTCGGCGGAGATGACGGTGTAGCGGTCCGGCACACCGGCTTCAGGGCACACGGTGTCGCCCCCGGCGCCCGTCACGACGTCCCCAGAACCGGGAAGTCGTGGTCGGTCAGCCAGTGCCGGCCGACGTCGCGCGAGCGGGCCCAGGATGCCTCGACCGCGGCCTGGTCGGTGCTCTGGCCCAGGTCGGCGGGGGTGGGGCCGATGCGTGCGGCGATGGGGGCGAGCTTGTCCGTGTCGAAGCCGAAGACCTCGGCTGCGGCCAGGCCCAGCATCACGCGGGTCTCGGCGACGGGGATGTCGTGGAAGGTGTTGCGCAGCCAGTTCGCGGTGTTAGGCCAGGTGCCCTCGGGGTGCGGGAAGTCGCTGCCCCACAGGATGTTGCCGACGCCGATCTCGTACCGCTGGGCGAGCTCGCGGCGTTTGGTGTTGGTGGCGCAGATGAACACCTGGCGGTCGAGGTACTCGTGCGGCGGGCGCTTCAGTTCGGCGAACGGGGACAGCTTCTTGCCTCCGTGGGCGCCGAGGTAGAGCCGGTCCATGAACCACAGGAGGTTCGGCAGCCACCAGCAGCCGGACTCGGCGACGCCGAACTTCAGCCCGGGATGGCGTTCGAAGGCGCCCGACCAGAGGAGGAACCAGAGCGGGCGGGAGGGCCACCAGGTGACCTCGGAGACGTAGATGCCGAGGTGGTCGCCGTACTCGTGGCGCGGCGCCGCGCCGGAGTGGGTGACGATCGGCATCGCGGTCTCGGCGGCGGCCGCCCACACGGGGTCGTAGCGGCGGTCGTGGTACGGGGCCTTGTCCACCCACATGGAGGGGATCATCAGGGCTCCGAGGCCCGTCTCCTTCGCCCGGTGGATCTCGGCGACGACCCGGTCCACCTCACCGGTGACGGGCAGCAGGGCGACGCCGCAGTGGCGCTCGGGGTGCTGCGAGACGAAGTCGGCGAGCCAGCGGTTGTGGGCCTGCGCACCGGCCATGCCCAGCTCGGGGTCCTGGTCGCCGGAGAGGCCGAGGCCGACACCGAAAGGGGCCGCGGTGCGGCTGTCGACGGCGTCCGCGTCGGGGAAGACGACCTCGGCCGCCACGCCGTCGCCGTCGAGCTCCTTGAGACGCTGAGTGGTGTCCCAGCCGCCCTTCAGGCCCTCCTCGTTGTCGTGGAACCACTTGTCGGCGAAGGCCTCGTTGCGTACGCCGAGGCGGGTCATCTCCTCGCGGCGGCGGTCACGGCCTGCCAGGAAGTCGTCGAACTCCCGGTGGTAGCGGCTGTCCAGGTAGGGCCGGTACTCCTCGGTGGGCAGTCCGGCGTGGCAGTCGGAGGAGATGATCAGGTACGGGTCGTCGTCGGTCATGGCTCACTCCTCAGTCGAGTACGAAGCTCTCCAGGTACGACGGATTGGCCCGCTCCAGCATCGACTGCGACCTGGCCCGGATCTGCCGGTCGCTGTGCTCGCTGTCGGGAAGCATCCAGAAGCGGTCGGCGAGGATGCCGTCCACGACGGTGGCGGCCACGTCCTCCACGGGCGTGAACTCCACCTCGTGGCCGCCCGCCTTCATGGCCTTCTCCCACTGGTCGAGGCTGCGGTACGGGGTCCTGCGCGGGCGTTCCTTGGCGTACCGCGCGGGCCGGTTGCGGTGCGACTCCCACAGTCCGGTGCGCAGCATGTGCGGGCCGGGGAAGAGAACCGAGGCGCCGACCGGGGCACACTCCGCCCTCAGGTGGGCGTACAGCGACTCGGTCATCGTGACGACGGCGGACTTGGTGACCGCGTACACGGACGCGGTGGGCAGCGGGGCGATCCCGCCGTCGCCGGACGAGGTGTTGACGACGTGGCCGGGAGCGCCGCCGGCGAGCATGCGAGGCAGGAAGGCCTGGATGCCGTGGAAGACGCCCCACACGTTGACGGCGAAGGCCCACTTCCAGTCGTTCGGGTCGTGCTCCCACATCCGGCCCTCGGCGCCGGAGCCGACCCCGGCGTTGTTGCACAGCACGTGCACGGCGCCGAAAGTGTCGTACGCGGCCTCGGCCAGTGCCTGCACGGAGTCGCGCTCGCTGACGTCGACGGGCCGGGCCAGCACCTGTGCGCCCTCCGCGCGCAGTTCACCGGCCGCCTTGTCGAGTGCGCCCTCCTCCACGTCGGCGAGGACGACCTTCAGCCCCTCGGCCGCGAACCTCCGGGCCATCGCGAGTCCGATGCCGCTCGCGGCGCCGGTGACGACGGCGACCTGTCCCTCCTGAAGCCTCATCGGACACTCCCTCGCGGCGGGCCGTCGTGGATCTGCTGCGGGTCGTCGTAGCGCTGGTGGATGTACGGCAGCAGCGCGGCCGCGCTCACCCGCTCGACGGCCCGGCCCTGCTGGTCGCTGGTCTTCTCGCCGATGGTGAGGTCGAGGACGCGGAGTACGGGGAGGTCGGCGACCGGGTCGTACATGGACTCGCGCAGCACCACGTCCCCGGTGATCCGCTCCAGCCGGCGGACCTTCTCGTGACGGGTGCAGTGGATCAGGACGGGGTCGGAGTCGAAGCCCTCGCCGTCCGCCGCGGGCAGGAACTTGAAGTAGAAGTCGAGCTTGGTGGCCGGTGCGGGCAGCGGGAGCGGTTCGCCGACCGCGCCGCGGATCTCGACGAAGGCGATGCCGTGGCGGGCGAGCGAGGCGTGCACGACGAGTCCTTCGCGCTCCACGCTCACCTCGCCGAGCTTCTTCGGCTCGCCGAACACCTCGCGGCCGCCGGTCAGCGCCCGCTCATGGGTCATCGGCATGACCAGCGGGTACCAGCCCTCGTGCCCGTCGTGGACGGCGGCGACGGCGACGGAGCCCGCACCGAGGGGATAGCCGGGCAGGTCGACCTTGCTGATGCTTGCCCGGACGAGTGGGCGCGCGGAGGGTTTCAGGGGTGGGGGGAGGACCGCGGCCACCGCGTCCGGGTCGCTCTCCCAGACGGCGGTGACGCCGGTGGACCAGATGTCGGGGAGCCGGGAGCGGGCCTCGCGGGCCGCCGCGATCTCGGCCTCGGTGCGCGCGCCGTACCGTACACGTGCCATGCGGTGCCACCCTTCTCGGTTGTCCGTGCCGGGTTCTGTAACAGAGTTACACCGGAGCTCGTGAAGGGTAAATAGCCGTGCGTGTAACGGAGTTCTGGAACCTGGAGGTGTGGTGGCACGTTCGTCGCTGACGCGTGAGGAGGTTCTCGCGGCCGCTGCCGGGCTCGTGCGGCAGCACGGTCCGCAGGCCCTCACGATGCGCAAGCTGGCCGCCGAGCTGGGCACCGCCGTCACGTCGATCTACTGGCACGTCGGCAACCGCGACTCGCTGCTGGACGCCCTCGTCGAGCGCACCGTCCAGGAGATGGGCACCCTGCGCCCCACCGGCCGCACCCCCGTCACCCGCATCGTCTCCGTGGCCCGTGGGCTCCGCCGGGAGCTGCGCGCCCGGCCCCATCTGATCGCGATGGTCCACGAACGGGGACTGACGGAACGGATGTTCCTGCCGGCCCAGCAGGCACTCGTCCACGAGGTGCACGCCGCCGGGCTGCGCGGCGCCCGCGCGGCCGCCGCGGTGCGGGCGGTGCAGTTCCACACCGTCGGCTTCCTGCTCGTCGAGCGCAACCGGGAG
Source organism: Streptomyces sp. NPDC050422 (assembly GCF_044458665.1). Classification (NCBI taxonomy): domain Bacteria; kingdom Bacillati; phylum Actinomycetota; class Actinomycetes; order Kitasatosporales; family Streptomycetaceae; genus Streptomyces; species Streptomyces sp. NPDC050422. The sequence goes on along the minus strand of NZ_JBITIE010000023.1, from coordinate 95,682 downwards.
CGGTCTCCCGTCCAGTCACCGGCCGAGGGCGATCTGTGGTCCGCGTCGACGGCCGACGACGACCCGGCACTGGCCAGGGCGCTGGCCCGGCCTGCCGACCAGGACCGGCTGTTCGTCACGTCCGTACGGGCCCTGGTGGACGGGCTGCTGGCCGGGCTGCCCGCCCGGGACGGGTGACCGAATAGAGAAGTGTCGGTGGCGGCCCGTATTCTCTGTGACCATGCTCGACGACCGCCAGACCGCAGCACCGTGGCCGACCGCCTACCCGCAGGGGTACGCGGTCGTCGACGTGGAGACCACCGGCCTCGCACGGGACGACCGGATAATCTCCGCCGCCGTCTACCGCCTGGACGCCCAGGGCAATGTCGAGGACCACTGGTACACCCTCGTCAACCCGGAGCGCGATCCCGGCCCCGTCTGGATCCACGGAATTACGAGCGATGTCCTGGAGGGCGCCCCGCTCTTCCCCGAGGTCGCCGCCCAGCTCTCCGAGCGGCTCGCCGACCGCGTGCTCGTCGCGCACAACGCCGCCTTCGACTGGTCGATGCTGGCCCGGGAGTACGCACGGGCCGCGGTGATCGCCCCGGTCCAGCAGCGGCTGTGCACCATCGCGCTCTCCAAGGAGCTGCGACTGCCGCTGCCGAACCACAAGCTGGAGTCGCTGGCCGCGCACTTCGGCGTGGTGCAGGAGCGCGCGCACCACGCGCTGGACGACGCCCGGGTGCTGGCCGAGGCGTTCCGCCCCAGCCTGCACGCGGCGGCCCGGGGTGGGGTGCGGCTGCCGCTGCTGGAGTGCCGGCCGCTGACCGAGTGGTCGGACTCGCCCGTCACCCCGCGGGTCGGCTACCAGCCCTCGTACGGAGCGCAGACCAGCTGGCGCCCCTCGCGCAAGCGCCCGGCCTGCCCGTACCCGAATCCGGGACGGTACGAGAAGGACAAACCTCTCATGCAGGGCATGCGGGTGGCGTTCTCCGGTGACACCTCGATCGACCGCGAGCTCCTGGAGGACCGGGCCGTGGAGGCGGGGCTGCATGTGGCGACGAGCGTCTCCCGGCTGACGAGTCTGCTCGTCACCAACGACCCGGACGCGGCGACGTCGAAGACGGTGAAGGCGAAGTCGTTCGGCACCCCGGTCCTCGAGGAGAGCGCCTTCACGCATCTCCTGCGGGACGTGGCCACGGCAGCGAAGGTCCCGGCCCCGACGCCGTCATCGGAGTGAACCGGGGGCGACTCGCCCGCCCACCGCTCGCCCGCCGCCGCCCCGGCGTCCCACCCTGTGGCGCATGGCACGTTGCGAGGTATGCGGAAACGACTACGGGATGTCCTTCGAGGTGCACGCGCAGGGCGCGATTCACGTCTTCGACTGCTTCTCCTGCGCCATTCACCGCATGGCGCCCATCTGTGAACACTGCCGGGTCCAGGTCATTGGCCAGGGTGTCGAGGTCGACGGGCACTGGTTCTGCGGCGGCCACTGCGCCCGTGCGGAGGGGAAGGTGGGCATCATCGACAAAGTCTGAGCACCCAGGGCCTGTCGTCGGACTGCCGTCGTCGCCCGAAGGGCGGCCGCGCGGCGCCAGGTGCGTGCTCTCGGCGTGCCGGCAGGCCCTAGCGCCACGCCCTTGCCCCCACCCCCTCCGCGATGCACCCCATGACGCAGTTGTACCGTCATGGGGTGTACCGCTTCCTGTTGACCCGGCAGTGGCTGATTCTCGCCCTCATCGCCCTCGTCATGATTCCGACGATGGTCGAGCTGGGCTTCTGGCAGCTGCACCGGCATGAGCACAAGGTCGCGCAGAACGCCCTGATCTCACAGAACCTCAAGGCGAAGCCCGTGCCGGTCGCCGGGCTCACCTCCCCGGGGCACGTCGTTCCGCGCTCCGACTACTGGCGTGCAGTGACGGCCACCGGGACGTACGACGAGAGGCACGAGGTCGTCGTCCGGCGCAGGACCGCCACCGACGGCAGCATCGGCGTCCACGTGCTGATCCCGTTCGACCTCAAGGGCGGCGGCACGGTCATGATCAACCGCGGTTGGGTCCCCTCCGCCGCCGACCAGCACGCCTTCCCCGACGTACCCGCCGTGCCCAAGGGCGAGGTGACCGTCACCGGGCGGCTCAAGGCCGACGAGACCACGAGCGCCAGCGGCATCAAGGACATCTCGGACCTGCCGGACCGCCAGGTGATGCTGATCAACAGTGCCCAGCAGGCTAAGCTCCTCTCCCGGCCGGTGCTCGGCGGCTACATCGAGCAGACCGGGCCGGAGCCGAAGGGCGACAGCCCCGAGCTGATCGAGGCCCCCGACGACAGCTCCATCGGCCCGCACATGGCGTACGCCGTGCAGTGGTGGCTGTTCGCCGGCGGTGTCCCGGTCGGCTACGTGGTGCTGGCCCGCCGCGAGAAGCGCGACCGGCTCGCGGCGGCGGCCGAGGCCGCCGAGCAGGCCGATGCGGCGGAGCCCGAGCCCGCGAAGGCCTGACGGCCCGTCCGGACCGGCCTCCGCGGGGGTGACTCCCGCCTCTCCTGACCCCGTGGCTGCTTAACCGGGGTCAGGTTCGGGAACACGCCACAACGTGACCCCACGCATCGAGGACTACGCCCTCATCGGCGATCTCCAGACAGCCGCCCTCGTCGGCAGGAACGGTTCTGTCGACTGGCTCTGTCTGCCCCGCTTCGACTCGGGCGCCTGCTTCGCCGCGCTGCTCGGCGACGAGGAGAACGGCCACTGGCGCATCGCCCCGAAGGGCGCGGACACCTGCACGCGCCGCGCCTACCGCGGTGACTCCCTCGTCCTGGAGACGTTCTGGGAGACCCGCACCGGCACCGTCAAGGTCATCGACTTCATGCCGCAGCGCGACCACGAGCCCGATGTGATGCGGATCATCGAGGGCATCAGCGGCACGGTCGACATGGCCTCGGTGATCCGGCTGCGCTTCGACTTCGGCTCCGTCGTGCCGTGGATGCGCCGCTCGCAGGGCCACCGGGTGGCGGTCGCGGGGCCCGACTCCGCCTGGCTGCGCAGCGAACCGCCCGTCAAGACCTGGGGTCAGCAGTTCTCCACGTGTTCCTCGTTCAGCGTCTCCGCGGGCGAGCAGGTGGCCTTCGTCCTGACCTGGCACCCCTCGCACTCGCCCCGCCCCGATCTCGTCGACCCGTACGAGGCGCTGGAGAACACCCTGTCCGACTGGGCCGAGTGGTCCGCCCGCTGCAAGTACGAGGGGCCCTACCGGGAAGCCGTGATCCGGTCGCTGATCACTCTCAAGGCGCTCACCTTCGGCCCGACCGGCGGCATCGTGGCCGCCCCCACCACCTCGCTGCCCGAGGACATCGGCGGCGTACGGAACTGGGACTACCGCTTCTGCTGGCTGCGGGACTCCACCCTCACCCTCGGGGCGCTGACCTCGGCCGGGTATCTGGAGGAGGCCGCCGCATGGCGGGACTGGCTGCTGCGCGCGGTCGCCGGGGATCCGGCCGATCTGCAGATCATGTACGGACTCGCCGGCGAGCGCAGACTGCCCGAGGCGGAGCTGCCGTGGCTGCGCGGTTACGAGAACTCCGCCCCGGTCCGGATCGGCAACGCCGCCGTCCGCCAGCGGCAGCTCGATGTGTACGGGGAGGTCATCGACTCGCTCCGGCTGGCCCGGGTGGCAGGTCTGGACGACGCCCCGCACGCCTGGAGCCTCCAGCTCAGTCTGCTCGGCTTCCTGGAGTCCACCTGGCGCGAACCGGACGAGGGGCTGTGGGAGATCCGCGGCCGGCGCCGCCACTTCGTGCACTCCAAGGTGATGGCCTGGGTGGCGGCCGACCGCGCGGTGCGCAGCCTGGAGGAGGACCCCTCACTGTCCGGCGACGCGGAGCGCTGGCGGGCGATGCGGGACGCCGTGCACCGGGAGGTGTGCGAGAAGGGGTACGACCCGGTGCGCAACACCTTCACCCAGTCGTACGGGTCGCGGGAGCTGGACGCCGCGACGCTGCTGATCGCCCGGACCGGGTTCCTGCCGCCGGACGACCCGCGCGTCATCGGAACGGTGGACGCCGTCCGGGACGAGCTGGGCAGCGGCGGGCTGGTGCGCCGCTACAGCACCGACGGCACCGCGGTCGACGGACTGCCGGGCAGCGAGGGCGCGTTCCTCGCCTGCTCGTTCTGGCTGGCGGACGCGTTGCGGATGACCGGACGCGCCGACGAGGCCACCGAACTCTTCGAACGGCTGCTGGCACTGCGCAACGACGTGGGGCTGCTCGCCGAGGAGTACGACACCGTCGGCATGCGCCAGCTCGGCAACTTCCCGCAGGCCTTCAGCCACATCGGGCTGGTCGGCACGGCGGTGGCACTGGCCGAGGCGCAGACCGCCGAGGACGCGGCGCGGGGCGACACGGCAGGATAGGGCCATGGATCTTGGACTGAAGGACCGTGTGTACATCGTCACCGGAGCGACCCGGGGACTGGGCAACGCCACGGCACGCGCGCTGGTCGCCGACGGCGCGAAGGTGATCATCACCGGCCGCGACGAGAAGAGCGTCCGGGAGGCCGCCGACGAGATGGGCCCGGACGCCGTCGGTCTCGCCGCCGACAACGCCGACCCGAACGTGGCACAGCGGCTGGTGCGGGCCGCGCAGGAGGGGTTCGGCCGGCTCGACGGCATCCTCATCAGCGTCGGCGGCCCGGCGCCGGGCTCCGCCGCGGACAACACCGACGCACAGTGGCAGTCGGCCTTCGAATCGGTGTTCCTTGGCGCGGTGCGGCTGGCCCGGGCGGCGGCCGCGGCGCTCGGCAAGGGCGGGGTCATCGGCTTCGTGCTCTCCGGCTCCGTCCACGAGCCGATCGCCGGGCTGACCATTTCCAACGGACTGCGCCCCGGTCTGGCGGGGTTCGCCAAGTCGCTGGCCGACGAGCTCGGCCCGCGGGGCATCCGGGTGGTCGGCGTGCTGCCGGCCCGGATCGACACGGACCGGGTACGCGAACTGGACGCGCTGTCCGGTGACGCGGCGGCCTCGCGCGCGGCCAACGAGGCGTCCATCCCGCTGCGCCGCTACGGCACTCCGGAGGAGTTCGGCCGGACGGCGGCCTTCCTGCTCTCGCCCGCCGCGTCGTATCTGACGGGCATCATGGTGCCGGTCGACGGCGGGTCCCGGCGCAGCTTCTGAGCCGGGCGGACCCGCAACGCGCGGGCCGGGGGGGGGGGGGGGGGGGGGGGGCGCGCGCCCCCCCCCCCCCGCCCCCCCGCCCCCGCCCCCCCCCCCCCCCCCGGGGGGGCCGGGGGCCCCCCCCCCCCCCCGGGCCCCGG
>NZ_JBITIE010000023.1:0-90390 GCF_044458665.1 Streptomyces sp. NPDC050422 | reverse complement strand
GCGGCTAGTTCGCTGGGGTGATGCGGGGGGGGGGGGGGGGGGGGGCCGCGCGGGGGGGGGGGGGCGGCGGGCCCCCCCCCGGGGGGGGGGGGGGGGCCGCCCGCGGCGCCCCCCCCCCCCCCGGCCCGTTCCGTACCGCCCGTCAGCTCACCCGTTCCGCCCGGTGCTTGACCGCCTTCAGCCGCACCTCGGCGGGCAGCTGTGCCAGCCCCGCCGAGTCCCGGGCATGGGCCAGCGCCTCGTCGGTGAGCTGCCCCAGTGCCTCGTCGGGGGCGGCGTGCGGCTCCATCAGCATCCGGATCCTGGCCTGCGGCGCGCTGCGCTTGCCGGTCAGGACGACCTGGGCGCGGGCCACTCCGTCCAGGGCGCCCGCCTCGTCCGCGAGCACGCCTTCCAGGGCACGGCCGCGCAGCAGCGCACCCTCGCCGTCGCCGCTGTCCACGAGCACTTCGGAGAGGCGTGCGCGGCGCAGCTGGGCGAGCAGCCACCACAGGGCGAGCACCACCAGGACCGCGAGGACCGCGATCACGACCGGCCACCACCAGCCCTCGGAGCGCCAGCGGTTCCGGTCCGCGTCGCTGAGCAGTACGTCGTGCTTGCCGTACCAGGGCCACCAGGACGGCACGGAGAGGCCGAGCGCCGCGGCCAGCACCCCGCCGCCCACGCAGACCAGCACCAGTCCGGCCAAGCCGAGCAGTACCCGGTTGACGGTCCCGATCACGCCGCTCACCCCTTCTTCGCCGGACGGCGGACATGGACGGACAGGCTCGGTTGCCTGGCCAGTCCGAGTTCCCTGATGCCGGTGGAGAGCGCGGTGTCCAGATCGGCCCGCACGTCGTCGAGTTCACGGAAGTGCGAGACGGCCCGCACCCCCACCTTGCTCCGGCCCATGCGGACCCGGACCGACTGCACACCGGAGACCTCCACGGCACGGTCGCGCAGGACCATGGCCGCAGCGGTCCGGTCCAGGGCCGCCCGTACGCCCGGCCGGCCCTGGCGCATCGGCAGCAGATCGCGCAGTCCGGGCGTGAGCGCGAGGACGAGCAGCCACAGGCCGGCCGCCACCGCGATCGAGGCGCCCGTCAGCACCCAGACGTCGTCCAGCCGGCGCTCGGCCAGTTCGTCGGCCAGCGAGCGGCGCCACTGCATCGCCGGGTGGTCGGCGCGGACCGCCGCCACGTCGTAGAGGAGCAGCCCGGCAGCGCCCAGGATCACCAGGGCGGTGATGCCCGCGGGGATGCGGCGGGCGGACCAGAACCGGCCCCCTCCGCCCTCGCTCCGTTCCTTGGCCGGGGCCGGGTCGTACGCCGCGGACGACGCCGACTGATCGAGCGCGAGCACGTCCCCGTGCTCCACCGTGTGCTTCGCGCTGTTCTCCGGGTTCCGGGGCTCGGTCATCGGATCCTCCCCTGCGCCGCGAGGCTCGCTCCTGAGGGGTGCAGGCGCTCGACCTGTACGGCCACTTCGGGCACCTCCATCCCTGCCAACGCCTCTACCCGCATCGCGACCCGGCGACGCACCGCGCCGCACTGGCGCCCGATGTCGCTGGGATATCCGAGCTCCAGAGTCACCCGTACGCGGGCGGAGTCACGGTGCACCGTGACGGTGGCGCGCGGCGACGCGGCGTCCTTCGCGGGCTCGTCGACCGCCTCCTTCGCCGCCTGCGCGGCGATCTTCGCGACGACCCGGTCGGCGATCCGGGTCTCCCCGCGCTCCGCGGCGGCGACCCGGTCGCCCGCCCCCGACAACGCCGTCACCGCCGTCGGTCGCCGCGATCGCGACTCCGGAAGAAGTCGCCGGGCTCCAGGTCACCGTCGAGGAAGCGACCGGCGATGAAGCCGATCGCCCCCAGGGCGGCCACCAGCAGGAAGGCTCCGAACCCGCCGAAGTACCCGGCGAACCCGAGCGCCATGCCGGCCACCATGCCGACCACAGCCATGCTCATCTGCGCTCCTCAACTGCCTTGACGGGAGGTCTACTGGAGACGTGGCTCGGGCTGGTCGTCGTCGTCGTCCTCGTCGGGCAGCTTCACATCGCTGACCGCGATGTTGACCTCGACGACTTCGAGTCCCGTCATCCGCTCGACGGCCGCGACAACGTTCTCCCGTACATCACGGGCGACATCGGCGATCGACACGCCGTAGTCGACGACGATCTCCAGGTCGAGGGCCGTCTGGGACTCGCCGACCTCGGCCTTCACCCCGCGGGTAACGGACTTGGAACCACCGGGGACGCGGTCGCGCACTGCGCCGAACGTCCGCGAGAGTCCACTGCCCATCGCGTGCACGCCGACCACGTCGCGTGCCGCCATCCCGGCGATCTTCTCGACCACACCGTCCGCGATCGTCGTACGGCCGCGGGTGGCGGGGTCTCCCCCGCCGCGCTTGGTCAGCGAGCTGCTGCTCCTGCTGTCGCCGCCCGTCGAGTCCTTGTCGGGGTTCTCGGGCCGGTTCCGCTGTGGGGTCTCGGTCATCGCCGTTCTTCCCTTCAGGCAAGTTGGACTTCCTCGCTCACATTAAGTGCGCTTGCCCGGTCTCGCGTGGTGGATGCGGCAGGGTGGAGCAATGACGACGGCTGACGGCTCCCAGAGGGCCCAAGGATGGACGGCCGCGGTTCGGCAACGGCTCGGTCTGGGCCGGCTGCTCCCGCTGGGCGGTCCGGCGGACGGTGCCTGGATCTCGGAACGGGCCGCGGCGGCCGTGCTGCGCCGGGCTGTGGGCGGTCCGGGGCCGGTGCTCCTGGAACTGCGGATCGCCGTGGCCGACGCGGAGGCCTCGCCCGTCCCGCAGGTGCCGCCGCCCCCGAGCGCCCTGCCGCCGGGGCCGCTGCGGATCGAGGCCACCATGGCCGCGACGGCGCACCAGCCGCTGCCGGCCGCCGCCGCGGCGTTGCGTGCGGCCCTGCTGGCAGCCGCCACCCAGCGGCTCGGGCTGGTGGTCACCGAGGTGGACCTCGAGGTGACGGCGTTGCTGGACACCGCGCCGGAAGGTGCCGAACCGCCCCCCGAGCCGCCGCGCCCGGCCGAGCCGGAGAGCGCGGCGGCCCGTGCGGCCGCTGGGGTGACGGGGGTCGCGACGCTGACGCGGGTACTGGGCCCGCCCGTGCACACGGGGGCGGACCATGTACGGGTCGAGCTGGCGACGGACGGCGGCCACCGGGCGCTGGACGTGGCACGCGCGGTGCGGGTGGCGGTGACCCGGGCGGTGGACGGGCATCCGCCGGTCGCGGTACTGGTCACTGCGGTGACGGAAGGGCCGGGGGCGCAGGGTCCGGGGGCGCAGGTCCCGTCGGCCGGCTGAGGCGGTTCCGGGCCCCGAGCGGTGCGCCGGGGGCCCGTGGACCGGGGAGGTCAGTCGGCCGTGCCCGAGAGGTCACGCAGCCGACGGCCCTGCGCGGCGCGCTCGGCGGCGCGCTGCTCCTCGTACGTACGGGAGACGGCGCCGCCGAGCAGAGCCTTCGTCTCGATGACGGCGTCGCGCGGGGCGGCTATGAGGGCGCCGGCCAGGTCGCGGGCGGCTCCTTCGAGCTCCGCGGCGGGCACCACGAGGTTGGCCAGCCCAGTGCGCTCCGCCTCGTCGGCGTGCACGAAGCGGCCGGTGGCGCAGATTTCGAGCGCGCGTGCGTACCCCACCAGGTGCACCAGGGGGTGCGTGCCGGTGAGGTCGGGGACCAGCCCGAGGCTGGTCTCGCGCATGGCGAACTGCACGTCCTCGGCAACGATCCGCAGATCGCAGGCGAGGGCGAGCTGGAAGCCTGCGCCGATGGCATGCCCCTGGACAGCCGCGATCGACACGATGTCGTTGCGGCGCCACCAGGTGAACGCCTCCTGGTACTCGGCGATGACCGCGTCGAGCTCGGCCTCCGGGCCCCGCCCCATGTCGAGGAACGACGGCTCACCGTCGAACCCCTCGGGGGTGAACGCCTGGCGGTCGAGACCGGCGGAGAAGGACACACCTTCGCCGCGCAGCACGACGACCCGCACACTGCCGGGCAGGGCCCGTCCGGCCTCTGTCAACGCCCGCCACAGAGCGGGGGACTGAGCGTTGCGCTTGGCCGGATTGGTGAGGGTCACCGTGGCAACCGCGTCGTCGACGGTGAGTCGTACGCCGTCCTTGTCGAGCACAGTGTCGAGCGAGGTCATGGAGCGCCTCCGGATCGGGGTGCAGTCAGTACAGTCAGCACAGAGCTAAGTGACTGAACAGTAACCACCCGATCGACCGCACGATCGACCGGGTGGCCACCACCGAAACCGGTGAGCCCCGGGACAGGCCCTGCGACCTGCCCCGACCCGCGGACGGCGTAAGGCTCTAGGGAGTGTTCTAGAAGTAGCGTCGGCCGCCCGGAGGGCGGGTCTCGCGTGGTCCGGTGCATGCGATCGCAAGGCGCCGGGGTGCCCTCGTAGCGGAGCTACTAGGGCAGTTCGGCAACGCGGCGAGCGTGCGTGCCGGACCACGCGAGACAGACGGGACTTCTCAAACACGACCTAGGCCGTCGCGGCCTTCTTGCCTCGTGTCGCGCCGCCGCGTCCTCGCAGCGTCACTCCGGACTCACTGAGCATCCGGTGGACGAATCCGTAGGAGCGGCCGGTTTCTTCGGCCAACGCCCGGATGCTCGCACCGGAGTCGTACTTCTTCTTCAGGTCTGCCGCGAGCTTGTCGCGCGCGGCGCCGGTTACCCGGCTGCCCTTCTTCAGAGTCTCGGCCACCCGTGCCTCCTCGTGGGAAGTGCGCTCTGGACTCTCATGATCACCCCTCGGGGCCGTCCTGGCCACCCATTCGGCAAGGTCCGTGCAAGCGGATCGGCACCCCGGGAAGGCGCCGACACGATCGGAATCACGCATTCCGCAGGGTTACGGGGGCAACGGGGGGAGAAGGCCGGAGGAACGGCCAGGTCAGGGCCGCACCGGGATCGAGGCCTCTCATGCGTGCACCCGGCAGGTATCTGCCGGGTGCCGCGCCGAGGTACGAGACGCCCTCACACAGATGATGGATCACGCGTAGGCCGAATGATCCAGTGCGAGTGGATCAGCGGGCCGCGGTGGCCGGAATCCGGCCCCGTCGCAACGGCCGGCGACCGGGGACGGGCCCCGGCACACGGCCGGACCGGGTCAGGCCAGCGAGACCAGGTCCCGGTAGTCCGCACCCCACAGGTCCTCGACGCCATCGGGCAGCAGGATGATGCGCTCGGGCTGGAGCGCCTCGACGGCGCCCTCGTCGTGCGTGACGAGGACGACCGCGCCCTTGTACGTGCGCAGCGCGCCGAGGATCTCCTCACGGCTGGCGGGGTCGAGGTTGTTGGTGGGCTCGTCGAGCAGCAGCACGTTGGCGGAGGAGACCACCAGCGTCGCCAGGGCGAGCCGGGTCTTCTCACCGCCGGAGAGCACTCCGGCGGGCTTGTCCACGTCGTCCCCGGAGAAGAGGAACGAGCCGAGTGTCTTGCGGACGGCGACGAGGTCGAGGTCCGGCGCGGCGGACCGCATGTTCTCCAGGACGGAGCGGTCCGGGTCGAGGGTCTCGTGCTCCTGGGCGTAGTAGCCGAGCTTGAGTCCGTGGCCCTCGATGATGTCGCCGGTGTCCGGCTTCTCCGCGCCGCCGAGGAGGCGCAGCAGCGTGGTCTTGCCCGCGCCGTTGAGGCCGAGGATGACGACCCGGGAGCCCTTGTCGATGGCGAGGTCGACGTCGGTGAAGATCTCGAGCGAGCCGTAGGACTTGGAGAGGCCCTCCGCCATCAGCGGGGTCTTGCCGCACGGCGAGGGGTCGGGGAAGCGCAGCTTGGCGACCTTGTCGGAGACCCGGACGGCCTCCAAGCCGGAGAGCAGCCGGTCGGCGCGCTTGGCCATGTTCTGCGCGGCCACCGTCTTGGTGGCCTTGGCGCGCATCTTGTCGGCCTGGGCGTTGAGGGTCGCGGCCTTCTTCTCGGCGTTCTGCCGCTCGCGCTTGCGGCGCTTCTCGTCGGCCTCGCGCTGCTGCTGGTAGAGCTTCCAGCCCATGTTGTAGACGTCGATCTGCGAGCGGTTGGCGTCGAGGTAGAACACCTTGTTGACGACCGTCTCGACGAGCTCGACATCGTGGGAGATCACGATGAAGCCGCCGCGGTAGCTCTTGAGGTAGTCGCGCAGCCAGACGATCGAGTCCGCGTCGAGGTGGTTCGTCGGCTCGTCGAGGAGCAGGGTGTCCGCGTCCGAGAAGAGGATCCGGGCCAGCTCGACACGGCGGCGCTGACCGCCGGAGAGCGTGTGGAGCGGCTGGCCGAGCACCCGGTCGGGCAGGCTGAGGGCCGCAGCGATGGTGGCCGCCTCGGCCTCGGCCGCGTATCCGCCCTTGGTGAGGAACTCCGTCTCCAGGCGCTCGTACTTCTTCATCGCCTTCTCGCGGGTGGCGCCCTTGCCGTTCGCCATCCGCTCCTCGTTCTCCCGCATCTTGCGCAGGATCTCGTCGAGGCCGCGGGCCGAGAGGACGCGGTCCCGGGCGAGTACGTCGAGGTCGCCGGTGCGCGGGTCCTGCGGGAGGTAGCCGACCTCGCCGGAGCGGGTGATGGTGCCGCCGGCGGGGGTGCCCTCGCCCGCGAGGCACTTGGTGAGGGTGGTCTTGCCCGCCCCGTTGCGGCCGACGAGGCCGATGCGGTCGCCCTTGGCGATGCGGAAGGAGGCGGATTCGATGAGCATGCGGGCGCCGGCGCGCAGCTCGATGCCGGAAGCGGTGATCACGGGGAAAAACTCCAGAGCGGTATGGACGGCGGAGGAACGACTAGCGATTCACGACTCGACGCCGTTACTCACGCACACGCACAAGGAGAATTGCCATGAGAACCAGTCTACTGGCGGTGTCCAACCACTTTTCCGCCTGCTCCGGCCCACTCCCGCCACAGGTGCCGAAAACCCGCCCACCGCGCCCGGCCCACTCCCCCCACGTGAGCATAAACGGGCATTGCGGTGTGAATTATCTGATACTCGGCGCATGGCTGTGCGGCAGCCGCGAGCGGAGCAGAGGGTGGTGCGATGCAGTTCGACGACGACGCCGATCTGGACACGTCGGAGGTCCGCGACACGCGCGGCAGCCGCATCCCGGGCGGCAGAGCCACCGTGGGCGGCGGAATCGCGGGCGTCATCGCGCTGATCCTGGGGCTGCTCTTCGGGGTCGGCCCCGACCAGCTCGGACTCTCCTCCGGCGACTCGGGCACGACCGCGACCGCCTCGTCGGCGGCGCAGGTCGGCCAGAACTGCCGGACCGGCCGGGACGCCAACACCAAGGACGATTGCCGGACGGTCGCGGTGGTCAACAGCGTGCAGGACTACTGGGGCCAGGAGTTCCAGCGGCGCGACGCCACGTACGGGAGCGCCCGTACGGTCCTGTTCACCGACCGGGTCGACACCGCCTGCGGGTCGGCGGCCTCGGCCGTCGGGCCCTTCTACTGCCCCGGTGACCGGCAGGTCTACCTGGACCTGGGCTTCTTCGACGAGCTGCGGACCACGTTCGGGTCGAGCGGCGGGCCGTTCGCCGAGGCGTACGTCGTCGCGCACGAGTACGGACACCATGTGCAGAACCAGATGGGGACGCTGGCGCGCTCACAGGACGGCCGGACCGGCGAGAACAGCAACGCGGTGAAGGTGGAGCTCCAGGCGGACTGCTACGCCGGGGTCTGGGCGCACCACGCGACGACCACGCCCGACGAGTCGACCGGCCGCCCGCTGATCACCGAGCTCACCCGGGCCGACATCCGGGACGGGCTCGACGCGGCGGCCTCGGTCGGGGACGACCGGATCCAGGAGAAGTTCCAGGACCGGGTGACCCCGGAGTCCTGGACGCACGGCTCGGCAGCGCAGCGCCAGCAGTGGTTCACCACCGGGTTCCGCGGTGGCGACATGGCCGACTGCGACACCTTCCGCTGACCTGTGCGAGCGGCGCCGAACCGGCGCCGCGCAGGGCATTGTCAGCGCCCGGTGGAAGACTGGGACGCAGATCACAGACGGGCTGCGGGGGCCCGGTACGGCGCAAGAAGGGACTGAGCACGATGGCAGACGCAACAGCGGGCGTTCCGACGGTCTATCCGACGATTCTGTACGACGACGCGAAGGCCGCGATCAAGACGCTGACCGAAGGCCTGGGCTTCACCGCGGAAGCGGTGTACGAGGGCGAGGACGGCACGGTGATGCACGCGGAGCTGTCCTGCGGGAACGGCAGGGTGATGCTGGGCTCCAAGGGCCGCGAGGGCATCTTCGCCAAGGCGATGCGGGGAGCGGGACCGGCCGGCGTCTATGTGGTGGTCGACGAGGTCGACGCCCACCATGCGCGGGCCGTGGAGCACGGGGTGGAGATCCTCATGCCGCCGACCGACCAGGACTACGGCTCGCGGGACTACATGGCGCGCGACGCGGAGGGCAATGTGTGGAGCTTCGGGACGTACGCACCGGGGTCGGGCTGAGGGGGCGCGGCGCCTGCGGCGGGGCCTGTTCCCCTACCCGCCCCTTCCCGAAACCGGGGCGCTGCCCCGGGGCCCCGCGCCTCGAACGCCGGCAGGGCCGAGAGTCCTCCCGCTGCCGCGGATGTGCGGCGGCGGGGGAAGATCAAGCCCCTCCGGACCCTCGATTGAGAGGCGAGGTTTCGGGCGCGGGGGTTTCGGGCGCGGAGGGTTCGGCGGCGAGGGTTCAGAGGCGGAGCCCCCGGTTCAGGCGCCGCCCGTGTGTACCTGGAACGCCGCCTTGCGGACCGCCTTGGCGAGCGCGGGGTCGGGGTGCGCGGCGGCCAGGGCGACGAGGACCTGGACGGTGCGCGGGTGGCCGACGGCCCGTACCTCGTCCAGCAGCGCCGGGACGGTGCCCTGCACGGCCGAGTCGAGGTGGCGGACCAGCAGGCCGGTCTCGCCGTGATCGGCGACGGCCGCCGCCGTGTCGACCCAGAGCCACGTGGCCTCCTCGCGACTGAGGACCTCCTGGGCGTCCTCGGGGTCGGTCCCGTCGTACTCCGCGAGCCAGAGCAGCGCGTACGGGCGCAGCGACGGGTCGGCGACGACGGAGCGCACCTCGGGCTCGGCCGGTGCGCCGACGACCCGGAGCGCCTCGAAGGCCAGTCCGCGCAGCAGGGCGTCCTCACCGCGGGCGACGCCGAGAAGTTCGGCGACGGCGCTGCCGACGGGGCGGGCGGCCAGCCAGGCGCGGTATTCGGCGCGGGCCGGTCCGGGGGTGAGGCGGGCGCAGCCGAGCAGCATGTCGGCGGCGGACTGCTCGATGTTCCCGGCCGGGCTCTGGGCGGCGACGCAGATCTGCTCCAGCTTGACCCAGACCGCCCAGTTGCCGAGCGGGGTCAGGGTGGCGGTACCGGCGCCGAGGGTGAGCGCGCCGACTGCGGCCAGCCCCTCCAGGGCCCAGTCCAGCAGGAGGGCGACCAGGGCGGCGGGGTGGGCGGTGGGCGCCGGTGCGGCGGGGGCGGGCAGCGGCTGGGGCCCGTACGGCACCTCGCAGCGCTCCTCGTGCAGTTCCGCCACGCGCTGGCCGAGCAGGTCCAGGAGTGCAGGCACCGTGACCGGGCCCGCCGAGAGCTGGAGGAGGGAGAGCACCTGCGGCACGGCCTCGACGGCCTCGGCGACCGCGGTGGACTCGATGTCGTGGGGTGCGGGGTGGACGAGTGACCAGGCGTCGAACAGCGCCACCCAGCCGCGGAGCACGGCGGAGTCGTCGCGGTCCCAGGCGCGCAGCCGCCAGCCGGGCCGGGCGGTCTCGCCGTGCAGTTCCACGAGTCCGGCGAGCCGGGCCCGGTCCCAGCCGGAGCGGACCTGGGCCGGGGACAATTCCAGCGCCGCGGCGGCCCGTTCCAGGGCCTGGGCGGCCAGTGGAGGCGTGCCGGGGCTCGCACCGTCGGCCGCCCAGCGGGCGATCCGTACGGCGTCGGCGAGAGCGCTCCTGGCCTGGCGGGCCAGTTCCGCCCGGGGCGGAGTGCCCTCGGGCGGGCGGGGCGCCGGCCTGGTGCGCCGGGCGGTCACGGCCTTGCGAGCGGTGGCGAGGGGTCGCGGGCGGACAAGTCGCAGCCTGGAGTCGCGCGGGGTACGGGACGTCACGGGGAGCAGTCTTGCCTCTGACGGCCCGAAAGCCCAAACGGAACCCGGATCACCGGTGTCGGGGCCGGACCGCACCGGCCGGGACCAACCGGCCGAAGCGGCACATCACCTCACATCAGGGGCGTGAGGAAGCGGCGCAGCGTCTCTTCGTAGCGGGCCGGGTCGGCGTTCCACATCGCCGCATGCGGAGCGTGCGGCACAGCGTGCAGGGCGACCAGGTCGGGGCGGCGGGCGGCGAGCTCCCTGGACGGCTGCCAGGGAGCCAGGGTGTCGTCGGGGCCGTGGAAGATCAGCGTCGGGACGTGCAGGGTCGCGGGAAGCGAGGTGTCCAGGAGCCGGGCCCCATGGAGTCCGGTCTGCCCCTGGGCGGCGCGGACGGCGAGGGGCAGCAGAGCGGAGGGGACGCCGCGGGCGGCGGCCAGGGCGCGCAGGGTGGCCGGCCAGTCCAGCACAGGCGAGTCGAGGACCAGACCGCGGATCCGGTCCCGCAGCGCGGAGTTGACGCAGGCGTACAGGGCCATCGAGGCGCCGGTGGACCAGCCGTGCAGGACGACCTGTTCGGCGCCGTAGCGCACGGCGAAGCGGATGGCCGCGTCCAGGTCCCGCCACTCGGACTCGCCGAGGTGGGCGAGCCCGTCCGGGGAGCGGGGGGCTCCGGGGTCGCCGCGATAGGCGAGGTCGAGCACCGGCAGCTGCTGCCCGTGCAGGAAGCCCGTCACGTTGAGCGGGTGTTCCCGGGTGGTGCCGAGGCCGTGCGCGGTGATCACCCAGGTGTCCCGGGGGCCCGGCACGAACCAGGCGGGCAGCCCGCCGAGTTCGCCGGGGATCTCCACCTCGCGGAAGTCGAGACCGAGGGCCGTGGCGGGGTCGCCGCTGTGGACTTCCGGTGTGATGCGGACCTTGGCGCCGGGGCGCAGAATGCCGCGGTTCACGCGTTCCAGCCGGCGGACGACGGTGTCGGCGGCCTGGTGGGCCTGGTCGATCACCGGCCCCACGACGGCGTGGACGTCGTCGCCCACCAGCCCGTAGGTGCCTGGCCGGAGCGAGGTGAACGACCGGGTCAGGGTGACCTGCCCGGCGGCCGTCGCATGCACGGTCAGTCTGCGGTCGGCGGGGAGCGGTCGTCCGGACGGCGCCTTGAGGGCGACGTCACTGGCGTACCGGCCGGCCGCGACCGCTGCCGCGCCGACGCCCAGGATGGTGGTGACGGCAGCTGCCGTTGCTGTAGCGGGGCGCACGGCTTCAGTGTCATGGCCCCGGCCACGCAGGGCCAGCGGGCGGGGGCCGTCCGGTGAGCCGGCCAGGTCGCGCAGGGCGTGGGGCCGGCCGCCTCACCGGCCCTCACCGGTTTCGGCCGCCTCCCGCACCGGTCCCGGCCGCCGCCCTCACCGGTCCCGGCCCGGCTGCCCGTACCCCTTCAGCGCTTCCCCGACGTCGCTCAGCTGCTCCGGCGTGAGCAGGGCCGGGGTACGGCCGGGTACGGAGCTCGCGGTGAGCCAGAGGCGGCAGAGCCATTCGAGCTGGGCGGTGCGGTCGTACGCCTCGTCGAGGCCGGCCCCGTAGGTGACCGTGCCGTGGTTGCCCAGCAGACAGCCGGTGCGGTCGCGCAGGGCCGTGAGCATGTTTCCGGCCAGTTCGTCCGTGCCGTAGCGGGCATAGGCGGCGACCCGGACGGGGCCGCCCAGCATCGCCGCGGCGTAGTGGACCGACGGCACCTCGGCCACCAGGGTGGAGACGGCTGTGGCGTGCACCGCGTGGGTGTGTACGACGGCGGCCGCGTCGGTGTTCCGGTACACCGCGAGATGGAGCGGGAGTTCGCTGGTGGGGGCCATGGTGCCGAGGACCTGGTTGCCCTCCAGATCGACGCCGGTCAGGTCCTGTGGGCGGAGCCGGTCGTACGGCACTCCGCTCGGGGTGACCAGCACGGTCCCGCCGACCCGCGCCGACACGTTGCCCGAGGTCCCCACGACCAGTCCTTCGGTGGCCGTCCTGCGGGCGGTGGCGACGACCGCGTCCCAGGCCCGTTCGATCGATTCCCGCCACTCACTGCTCATACGAAGATCCTTTCAACGGATGAGCGGCCCACCGCCACCCCTCCCACGGAGGCCGGCCCGAACCCCGGATTCCGGGCCCACACCGGCCCGTACCGGAATCCCGCCGCCACCCGGCGGACGAAAAGGGCGACGGCACTCCGGTTGGGGTCACCGCAGCGCCCTGCTCAGTTCATCTTCCGTTCACCCGGATTGCCTACGGTCCACATGCCACTGCCGTCGAACGATTGCCTGGGTAAATGGAACACATCACGCTGCTGCTCGCGATTGTGATCGTGACAGCTCTAGTGTTCGATTTCACGAACGGTTTCCACGACACCGCCAACGCGATGGCCACCACCATCTCGACCGGCGCACTCAAACCCAAGACAGCGGTGGCCATGTCCGCCGTTCTCAACCTCGTAGGCGCGTTCCTGTCGGTGGAGGTCGCCAAGACGATCTCCGGCGGGATCGTCAACGAAGACGGGCTCAGAACCGAGGTCATCTTCGCGGCGCTCGTCGGCGCCATCCTGTGGAATCTCCTGACCTGGCTGGTCGGCCTGCCGTCCAGCTCCTCCCACGCACTGTTCGGCGGCCTGATCGGCGCCGCGGTGATGTCGGCGGGCTGGTCGTCGGTCGACGGCGGCACCGTCGTCACCAAGGTGCTGCTCCCCGCGATCGCCGCACCGGTCGTCGCCGGAATCGCCGCACTGCTGGCCACCAAGCTGACGTACCGCATCGGCGGGAAGGTCACGGGCGGCGCCCAGGAGAAGGCCACCGCGAAGGGTTACCGCGCCGGCCAGATCGCCTCGGCCGGGCTCGTGTCGCTCGCGCACGGCACCAACGACGCACAGAAGACCATGGGCATCATCACGCTCGCCCTGGTCACCGGCGGCGTCCTCTCCCCCGGCTCCAACCCGCCGGTCTGGGTCATCGTGTGCGCCGGTCTCGCCATCGCACTCGGTACCTACCTGGGCGGCTGGCGCATCATCCGCACCATGGGCAGCGGCCTGACCGAGCTGAAGCCGCCGCAGGGCTTCGCCGCCCAGACCAGTGCGGCCACCGTCATCCTGGCCTCCTCGCACCTCGGCTTCTCCCTCTCCACCACTCAGTCGTGCTCCGGTGCCGTCATGGGTGCGGGCCTCGGCCGCAAGGGGGGCGTGGTCCGCTGGTCCACCGCCACCCGCATGTTCGTCGCCTGGGGCCTGACCCTGCCGGCCGCAGGTCTGGTCGGAGCGGGCGCCGAGTTCCTCACCAAGCAGGGCACCTGGGGTGTCGTGGTCGTCGCGGCGCTGCTGATCGCGGGCTCCGGTGCGATCTGGGTGCTGTCCCGCCGCAAGCCCGTCGGGCACGGGGACGTCGCCCCGGGCGGCCAGGACGCGGACGCCGAGCCCGCGGGCGTCGTCACCACCGCCATCGCGGCCGTCAGCCCGCCGCCCACCACGGCTGCCCAGACCCACGAACTCACGGCCACCATCCCGGCCCCCGCCGGACCGGTCACCGACCCGGCCCGACCCGCCACGGTCTAAGAGCCTCCGGTAAGGACAGATCCACATGAACATCGACTGGGCAGCCCTCGGCACCGTCTTCGGCGTCTCCCTCGTCGCCACCGTCGCGCTCGTGGGCCTCTTCACCCTCGGCATCGTCGGCCTCTCCAAGCAGCAGGAACCGGCCACGCAGGGCGGATCGGCGAGCGGTTCGGCAGGTGGCTCGGCGGGCGGTTCGCTCCTGCTGGTCCGCGCCGGCGCGTACGTCTGTTTCGGACTGTGCGCCGCGGCCGTGGCCTACGGCATCTATCTGATCGTCGCCTGAGCCCCACCACCCCCTTCCCGCTCATCCGCATCGGGCCGGACGCACCTCGTGTGCGTACCGGCCCGATGTGCGTCTCAGCACACTGCACCGTCGCAGGTCAACGGCGAGTTGACGGGTGTTCGCGGGGCGTGGTGGACTGCCGGAGCCATTACGGCGACAGCAGAGGAAGCCGGTGCGAATCCGGCGCGGTCCCGCCACTGTCACCGGGGAGCAGTCCCCCACCACGGAAGTCACGGTCCACGCAAGCGGACTGGAAGGCCGGGGGAACTGCGGATCCGGAAGCCAGGAGACTCTCGTCGCCGTCACGTCGAACCAGGGCGCGGACCCTGAGTGAGGACATATCGCCATGCCCGGCTGCCGTGCGTCCGTCCCTGTGCAACCCATCCCAGGTCCCCAGGTCCTTCGAGGCGCAACGGCCGGCTGAACCGTGCGTGCCGATCGCGTCTTCGCGTACGGCGCCACGGCCGGTCTGATCGGCGATCTGCTGCTCGGTGACCCCCGCAGGGGGCACCCGGTCGCCGCCTTCGGGCGGGCCGCGGCAGGCGTCGAACGCCGTCTGTGGCGCGACCACCGCGGGTGGGGCGCACTGCACACCCTGGTCTGCGCCGGAGGCGCCGCCGGGGGTGCCGCACTGGCTGCCCGTGCGCTGCGCCGCCACCCCGCCGCGTCCGTCGCCCTGACCGCCGCCGCCACCTGGTCCGTCGTCGGCGGTACGTCGCTGGGCCGCGAGGCCCGGTCGATCGGCGACGCCCTGACCGCGGGCGATCTCGACCTGGCCCGGGAGCGGCTGCCGCATCTGTGCGGCCGTGACCCGCAGTCCCTGGACGGTCCGCAGATCGCCCGCGCCGTCGTGGAGTCCGTCGCCGAGAACACCTCGGACGCCGTGGTCGGCGCCCTGGTGTGGGGTGCGCTGGGCGGCGTCCCCGGACTCGTCGGGTTCCGGGCCGCCAACACGCTCGACGCGATGGTCGGCCACAAGTCGCCCCGCTACCGGCGTTACGGCTGGGCCTCGGCCCGTCTCGACGACCTCGCGGGCTGGCCGGGCGCCCGGCTGACGGCCCTCCTCGCCGTCGCGGCAGGAGGAGACCCGCAGGGCGCGGTCCGGGCCTGGCGGGTCGACGCGGCCAAGCACCCGAGCCCCAACGCGGGCCCGGTGGAAGCCTCGTTCGCCGGTGCGCTCGGCGTACGGCTCGGCGGGACGCTCGCCTACGGCGGCCGGGTCGAGCACCGTCCCGTGCTCAACGGGGAGACGGGCCGTGCGGTGGAGCCCGCGGACATCGAGCGCGCCGTACGGCTGTCGCGCAGGGTCAGCGCGCTCGCCCTCGGCGTGAGCGTGGCGGCCCGGCTGGGCGCGGGGCTCGCGGCCCGGCGGATCGCCGGCCCCCGCACCTCAGCACTCCGTACGGCACCCCCTCGTACCGCAGCACCCCGACTCTCTGGACGGAGACCGACATGAGCGGCGGACTGCTGGTCGCCGGGACCACCTCGGACGCGGGCAAGAGCGTCGTCACCGCGGGCATCTGCCGCTGGCTGGTGCGCCGGGGCGTGAAGGTCGCGCCGTTCAAGGCGCAGAACATGTCGCTCAACTCCTTCGTCACCCGCGAGGGCGCGGAGATCGGCCGCGCCCAGGCCATGCAGGCCCAGGCCGCCCGGGTGGAGCCGACCGCCCTGATGAACCCGGTGCTGCTCAAGCCCGGCAGCGACCGCTCCAGCCAGGTCGTCCTGATGGGGCGTCCGGTCGGCGAGATGAGCGCCCGCGGCTACCACGGCGGACGCCAGGAGTCGCTCCTGTCCACCGTCGTGGACTGCCTGGAGCAGCTTCGGGGCACGTATGACGCAGTGATCTGCGAGGGGGCGGGCAGCCCGGCCGAGATCAATCTGCGGCGCACGGACATCGTGAACATGGGCATCGCACGGGCGGCAAGCTTCCCGGTGGTGGTCGTCGGCGACATCGACCGCGGCGGGGTCTTCGCCTCGTTCTTCGGTACGACGGCGCTGCTCTCGGCCGAGGACCAGGCACTGATCGCCGGCTACCTGGTCAACAAGTTCCGCGGCGACGTCTCGCTGCTGGAGCCCGGCCTGGACATGCTGCGCGACCTGACGGGACGTCCGACGTACGGGGTGCTGCCGTTCGCGCACGGCCTCGGCATCGACGAGGAGGACGGTCTGCGGGTCTCGCTGCGCGGCACCGTACGGGAGTCGGTGCTCGCCCCGCCGCACGGCGAGGACATCCTGCGCATCGCCGTGTGCGCGGTGCCACTGATGTCCAACTTCACCGACGTGGACGCCCTGGCCGCCGAACCGGGCGTCGTGGTGCGGTTCGTGGACCGTCCCGAAGAACTGCACGACGCCGACCTCGTCATCGTGCCCGGCACCCGCGGCACCGTGAAGGCGCTCGCCTGGCTGCGCGAGCGCGGGCTCGCCGACGCGCTGCTGCGGCGCGCCGCCGAGGGCCGTCCGGTGCTCGGCATCTGCGGCGGTTACCAGATCCTCGGCGAGCAGATCGAGGACGACGTGGAGTCGCGCGCCGGGACGGTCGACGGGCTCGGGCTGCTGCCCGTACGCATCCGGTTCGACCGCGAGAAGACCCTCGCCCGGCCGGTCGGCGAGGCGCTCGGCGCCCCGGTCGAGGGGTACGAGATCCACCACGGCGTCGCGGACGTGCACGGCGGCGAGCCGTTCCTCACC
Source organism: Streptomyces sp. NPDC050422 (assembly GCF_044458665.1). Classification (NCBI taxonomy): domain Bacteria; kingdom Bacillati; phylum Actinomycetota; class Actinomycetes; order Kitasatosporales; family Streptomycetaceae; genus Streptomyces; species Streptomyces sp. NPDC050422. The sequence goes on along the minus strand of NZ_JBITIE010000023.1, from coordinate 73,810 downwards.
GACGGCAGCGGGCAGCGTCTCGACGGCTGCCGGGCCGGCGCCGTATGGGGCACCCACTGGCACGGCTCGCTGGAGAGCGACGCTTTCCGGCGCCGCTTCCTGACCGAGGTCTCGCACGCCGCCGGCCGCCGTTTCGTGCCCGCCCCCGACACCTGCTTCGCCGGGCTGCGGGAGGAACAGCTCGACCGCCTCGGCGACCTGATCGAAGAACACGCGGACACCGATGCGCTGTGGCGACTCATCGAGTCGGGCGCACCGGCAGGACTTCCCTTCATCGCCCCCGGAGCACCTGGAGCACGCGCATGAACGCGCCACTGACCGCCCCCATGAGCACCGTGCTGCTGTTGTCGACCGCCGACACCGACCTCCTCGCCGCGCGCGCCTCGGGCGCGCCGTACAGGATCGGCAACCCGACCCGTATCGACGTCCAGGACGAACTGCCCGCACTGATCGAGGGCTGCTCCGTCGCCGTGGTCCGCCTGCTGGGCGGCAAGCGCGCCTGGGAGGACGGGCTCGCGGCGCTCAGGGCGTCGGGCATCCCGACCGTGCTGCTCGGCGGTGAGACCGTCCCCGACGCGGAGCTGATGGCCGAGTCGTCCGTACCGGCGGGCGTCGTCGCCGAGGCGCTGCGCTACCTGGTGGAGGGTGGCCCGGGGAACCTCGTCGAACTGGCCCGTTTCCTCTCCGACACCGTCCTGCTGACCGGGCACGGCTTCGCCGAACCGCAGAAGATGCCCGAGTGGGGCCTGCACGGCAGCCGTACGTTCACCGAGGGCCGCCCGACCGTCGGCGTGCTCTTCTACCGGGCGCACCACCTCTCCGGCAACACCTCGTTCGTCGACGTGCTGTGCGACGCCGTCGAGGCACGCGGCGCCAACGCCCTTCCCGTGTACTGCGGTTCGCTGCGCGGCGCGGACGCCGGGCTGTACGAGCTCCTCGGCCGGGCCGACGCCCTGGTCGCCACGGTCCTCGCGGCCGGCGGCACCCGTGCGTCGGACGCCTCCGCCGGGGGCGACGACGAGGCCTGGGACATCGGCGCCCTCGCCGACCTGAACGTGCCGGTGCTGCAGGGGCTGTGTCTGACGTCCTCGCGGGCCGCGTGGGACGCGTCGGACGCCGCGCTCTCCCCCATGGACGCGGCGATGCAGGTCGCCATCCCGGAGTTCGACGGCCGACTGATCACGGTGCCGTTCTCCTTCAAGGAGCAGGGCCCGGACGGGGTGCCGGTGTACCGCGCCGATCCCGAGCGCGCGGCCCGCGTCGCCGGGATCGCGGTGCGTCACGCCGTCCTCAAGCACAAGACCAACGCCGAGAAGAGGCTCGCCCTGGTCTTCACCGCCTACCCGACCAAGCACTCCCGCGTCGGCAACGCGGTCGGCCTGGACACGCCCGCCTCCGCCGTCCGCGTCCTGGACGCCCTGCGTGACGCCGGCTACGGGGTCGACGCGCACCCCGACAACGGCGACGAGCTCATCCACCGCCTCATCAACGCCGGTGGCCACGACGTGGAGTGGCTGACCGAGGAGCAGCTCGCGGCCGCCCCCGCGCGGGTGCCGCTGGCCGACTACCGGCAGTGGTTCGCCAAGCTGGACCCGGCGATGCGGGACTCGATGCTGGAGCACTGGGGCGAGCCGCCGGGCCAGCTGTACCTGGATGGCGACGACATCGTCCTGGCGTCCCTGCAGTTCGGGAACGTGGTGGTGCTGATCCAGCCGCCGCGCGGATTCGGCGAGAACCCGATCGCGATCTACCACGACCCGGACATGCCGCCCTCGCACCACTACCTGGCGACGTACCGCTGGCTGGAAGCCGCCGCATCGGAGGGGGGCTTCGGCGCGGACGCCGTCGTCCACATGGGCAAGCACGGCACGATGGAGTGGCTGCCCGGCAAGGGGCTCGGCCTGTCCGCCGGCTGCGGCCCGGACGCGGTGCTCGGCGAACTGCCGCTGATCTACCCGTTCATCGTCAACGACCCGGGCGAGGGCACCCAGGCCAAGCGCCGCGGCCACGCCACTGTGGTGGACCACCTGGTCCCTCCGATGGCGCGCGCCGACACGTACGGCGACCTGGCGAAGCTTGAGCAGTTGCTCGACGAGTACGCGCTGGTCAGCGACCTGGACCCGACGAAGGCGCCCACGGTGCGGGCGCAGATCTGGACGCTGGTCAAGGCCGCGGAGCTGCACCACGACCTGCACGTCGACGAGCAGCCGGGCGACGACGCCTTCGACTCGTTCGTCATGCACATCGACGGCTACCTCTGCGAGATCAAGGACGTCCAGATCCGCGACGGTCTGCACATCCTGGGGGGCGGCCCCGTCGACGAGGCCCGGGTCAACCTCGTCCTCGCGGTGCTGCGCGCCTCCCAGGTGTGGGGCGGCACGGCGAACGCGCTGCCGGGCCTGCGGGCGGCGATCGCCGAGCACTTCGGGCTCAGCGAGAAGGAGTTGCTGGGCGAGCCGGGTGCCGCGGTGAAGGTGCCCGCCGAGCTGAGCGAACTGGTGGACGGCCCGGCCAGGACGGGCGCGGACGCGATCGACCTGCTGGAGCAGCTGTGCCGCCGCCTCGCGGAGGGCATGGAGGCGCGCGGCTGGGACCTCACGGCGGTGGCCGGCCTGGCACGGGAGGTGCTGGGCTTCGAACTCCCGGACGCCGTCGCCGTCCTGGGCTTCGCCTGCGAGGAGGTCGTGCCCCGGCTGGCACGGACGACCGACGAGATCGATCACATCCTCCTCGCCCTGAACGGCGGCTTCGTCCCGGCGGGCCCCTCGGGGTCGCCCACACGCGGCCTCGTCAACGTGCTGCCGACAGGCCGCAACTTCTACTCCGTCGACCCGAAGGCGATTCCGTCCCGCCTGTCGTGGGAGGTCGGCCAGTCGCTCGCCGACTCGCTGATCGCCCGGTACCTCGCCGACACGGGCGACTACCCGAAGTCGGTCGGCCTGACCGTGTGGGGCACCTCCGCCATGCGCACCCAGGGCGACGACATCGCGGAGATCCTGGCACTGCTCGGCTGCCGCCCGGTGTGGGACGACGCCTCGCGCCGGGTCACCGGCTTCGAGGTGGTGCCGGTGAGCGAGCTGGGCCGGCCGCGCATCGACGTGACGGTCCGGATCTCGGGCTTCTTCCGGGACGCGTTCCCGCACGTGGTGGGCCTGATCGACGACGCGGTGCGCGCGGTGGCGGAGCTGGACGAGCCGGCCGACGCCAACTACGTACGGGCGCACGCCGACGAGGACACGGCGGAGCACGGTGACCGCCGCCGGGCCACGGCACGCATCTTCGGCTCGAAGCCGGGGGCGTACGGCGCGGGGCTGCTGCCGCTGATCGACGCCCGCAACTGGCGGTCGGACGCGGACCTGGCCGAGGTGTACGCGGTCTGGGGCGGTTACGCGTACGGGCGCGGGCTCGAGGGGCGGGCGGCGCGCGGGGACATGGAGACGGCGTTCCGGCGGATCGCGGTGGCGGCGAAGAACGTGGACACCAGGGAACACGACCTGGTCGACGCCGACGACTACTTCCAGTACCACGGCGGCATGGTGGCGATGGTGCGGCACCTGACCGGTGAGTCGCCCGAGGCGTACGTGGGGGATTCCGCGACGCCGGACCAGGTGAAGACCCGGACGCTGGGCGAGGAGACGCACCGGGTCTTCCGGGCGCGGGTGGTGAACCCCCGGTGGATGGCGGCCATGCGGCGGCACGGGTACAAGGGCGCCTTCGAGATGGCCGCGACCGTGGACTACCTGTTCGGGTACGACGCCACGGCGGGGGTCGTCGACGACTGGATGTACGAGAAGTTGTCGGCGGAGTACGTGTTTGACGAGACCAACCGGGACTTCATGAAGAAGTCCAACCCCTGGGCGCTGCGCGGGATCTCGGAGCGGTTGCTGGAGGCGGCCGAGCGGGGGCTGTGGGCGGAGCCGGACGCGGAGACGCTGGAGCGGTTGCGGGCGACGTATCTGGAGCTCGAGGGCGATCTGGAGGGGGACGCGTGAGTCGCGTGGCGCCTGCGGCGGGCGTTCTCCCCTGCCCCGCCCCTTCCCGTAACCGGGGGCTCCGCCCCCGGACCCCCGCTCCTCAAACGCCGGAGGGGCTGGAATGTTCCCCCAAGGAGGTCCTGTGAGTACGCCTTATCCCTTCACCGCCATCGTCGGGCAGGACGATCTCCGGCTCGGGCTGCTTCTCAACGCCGTGAGCCCTGCCGTGGGTGGCGTCCTCGTGCGCGGCGAGAAGGGCACCGCCAAGTCCACCGCCGTGCGTGCGCTGGCCGCGCTCATGCCGGAGGTGTCCGTCGTCCCCGGGTGCCGGTTCTCCTGCGCCCCCGACTCCCCCGATCCGGCGTGTCCCGACGGGCCCCACGAGACCGGGTCCGGCGTGTCACGGGCCGCGCGGACCGTGGAGCTGCCCGTCGGCGCCTCCGAGGACCGGCTCGTCGGGGCGCTCGACATCGAGCGGGCGCTCGCCGAGGGCGTGAAGGCCTTCGAGCCGGGGCTGCTCGCCGACGCGCATCGCGGGATCCTGTACGTCGACGAGGTCAACCTCCTCCACGACCACCTCGTGGACCTGCTGCTGGACGCCGCGGCCATGGGTGCTTCGTACGTGGAGCGCGAAGGCGTCTCCGTACGGCATGCGGCCCGCTTCCTCCTCGTCGGGACGATGAACCCCGAGGAAGGGGAGCTCAGGCCCCAGCTCCTCGACCGGTTCGGGCTGACCGTCGAGGTCGCCGCCTCCCGTGAGACCGATCTGCGGGTCGAGGTGGTGCGGCGGCGGCTCGCGTACGACGACGATCCGGCCGCCTTCGCCGCCCGGTGGGCCGACGAGGAAGGTGCGTTGCGGGCCAGGATCGTCGGTGCGCGTGCGCTCCTGCCGCACGTGCGGCTCGGTGATGGCGCGTTGCGGCAGATCGCCGCGACCTGTGCCGCCTTCGAGGTCGACGGGATGCGGGCCGACATCGTGATGGCCCGGACCGCCACGGCGCTCGCCGCCTGGGCGGGGCGTACGGACGTGCTCGCCGAGGACGTCCGGCAGGCGGCCCTGCTCGCGCTCCCCCACCGGCGCCGGCGCAACCCCTTCGACGCGCCGGGGCTCGACGAGGACAAGCTCGACGACACGCTGGAGCAGAACAGCTCCGAGGACGACGATCCGGACCCGGACGGCCCCGACGGCGGCGGCCGGCCGCCTCGGGGCGACGGGCCCGACACGCCGCCGCAGCCCGAGAGCGGGGCCGACGACACGCCCGCGCAGTCCGTGCCCGAGCAGGGCGGGGAGAAGGAACAGGAGCCCGCGCAGGGGCAGTCCTCGGGCGGCCGCGAGCAGCAGCCCGTACGGGCCGGTGAGCCGTTCCGTACGAAGGTGCTGAGCGTGCCCGGTCTGGGCGAGGGCGCTGCGGGGCGGCGGTCCCGGGCGCGTACCGAGCACGGGCGCACGACCGGAGCGCGGCGGCCGCGGGGCGCGCTGACCAAGCTGCACCTGGCCGCCACCGTGCAGGCCGCCGCCCCGCATCAGCGGGCGCGGGGCCGGTCGGGCCGGGGTCTGGTGGTGCGGCGGGACGATCTGCGGCAGGCGGTGCGCGAGGGGCGCGAGGGGAATCTCGTGCTGTTCGTCGTGGACGCGTCCGGGTCGATGGCCGCCCGGCAGCGGATGACCGCGGTGAAGGGTGCGGTGCTGTCCCTGCTGATGGATGCCTACCAGCGACGCGACAAGGTCGGGCTGATCACCTTCCGGGGCAAGGACGCCGAGGTGGTGCTGCCGCCGACGTCGTCGGTGGACGCAGCCGCCGCGCGGCTCGAGATGCTGCCGACCGGTGGCCGCACCCCGGTGGCCGCCGGGCTGCTGAAGGCCCATGACGTGCTGCGGGTGGAGCGGCTGCGCGATCCCTCGCGGCGGCCGTTGCTCGTCGTGGTGACCGACGGGCGGGCGACCGGGGGGCCGGAGCCCGTGGCACTGGCTGCGCGGGCCGCACGGCTGCATGAGGTCGAGGGCACGGCGTCCGTCGTCGTGGACTGCGAGTCGGGGCCGGTGCGCCTCGGACTCGCGGCGAGTCTCGCGGGCGAGCTGGGCGGCACCGCCGTCACGCTCGACGAGCTGCGGGCCGACTCGATCGCCGGACTGGTCAAGGACGTTCAGGGCTACAGCAGGAGGGCCGCGTAATGCCGCAGGGACAGCCGGTCAGCGTGCCGGACGACGGACTCACCACCCGCCAGCGCCGCAACCGGCCGCTGCTGGTGGTGCACACCGGCATCGGCAAGGGGAAGTCGACGGCGGCCTTCGGGCTCGCCCTGCGCGCCTGGAATCAGGGCTGGCCCATCGGGGTCTTCCAGTTCGTGAAGTCGGCGAAGTGGAAGGTCGGCGAGGAGAACGCGCTGAAGGTCCTCGGCGCGAGCGGCGAGGGCGGGTCCGTCGCCTGGCACAAGATGGGCGAGGGCTGGTCCTGGGTCCAGCGCGACCAGCAGCTCGACAACGAGGCGGCGGCCCGCGAGGGCTGGGAGCAGGTCAAGCGCGATCTGGCGGCCGAGACGTACCGGCTGTACGTACTCGACGAGTTCGCCTACCCGATGCACTGGGGATGGGTCGACACCGATGAGGTGGTCGAGGTGCTGCGCCGGCGGCCGGGCAGCCAGCATGTGGTGATCACCGGGCGCAACGCGCCCGCCGCGCTGGTGGAGGCGGCCGATCTGGTGACCGACATGTCGAAGGTCAAGCACCCGATGGACGCCGGGCAGAAGGGCCAGAGGGGCATCGAGTGGTGAACGTGCCGCGCCTGGTCATCGCCGCGCCGTCGTCCGGCAGCGGCAAGACCACCGTCGCGACGGGTCTGATGGCAGCGTTCGCCGGGCGGGGACTCGCCGTGTCCGGGCACAAGGTGGGCCCGGACTACATCGATCCTGGCTACCACACCCTGGCCACCGGGCGGCCGGGGCGCAATCTCGACGCGTACATGTGCGGGCCGGAGCTGATCGCTCCGCTGTTCGCGCACGGTGCGCAGGGGTGCGACCTGGCGGTCGTCGAGGGCGTGATGGGGCTGTACGACGGGGCGTCGGGGCAGGGGGAGCTCGCGTCCACCGCTCAGGTGGCGAAGTTGTTGCGGGCGCCGGTGGTGCTGGTCGTGGACGCGTCGTCGCAGGCGCGGTCCGTGGCCGCGCTGGTGCACGGCTTCGCTTCGTGGGACACGCAGGTGCGGATCGGCGGGGTGATCCTGAACAAGGTCGGCTCGGACCGGCACGAGGCGCTGTTGCGCGAGGCCCTGGACGAGTCCGGGGTGCCGGTGCTGGGGGTGTTGCGGCGGGCCGCGCGGGCGGAGGTTCCGTCGCGGCATCTGGGGCTGGTGCCGGTGGCCGAGCGGCGGGGCGAGGCGGTGGCCGCTGTCGCGGCGATGGCTGCTCAGGTACGGGGTGGGTGTGATCTGGAGGCGCTGATGGGCTTGGCACGGGCCACGCCTCCCGTGCCGGGTGCGGGTGCGTGGAGCGCGGCTGAGGCTGTGGGCGCCTGCGGCGGGCCTGTTCCCCTCCCCGCCCCTTCCCGTAGCCGGGGGCTCCGCCCCCGGACCCCCGCTCCTCAAACGCCGGAGGGGCTGGAATTCGGGGCTCCTGTTGTCGCCGTCGCTTCCGGGCCCGCGTTCACCTTCTCCTATGCCGAGCACAGCGAGCTGCTCGCCGCCGCCGGGGCCACTGTCGTGCCGTTCGATCCCCTGCGGGACGAGGCGCTGCCCGACGGGACAGGCGGGCTCGTCATCGGTGGCGGGTTTCCCGAGGTGTACGGCCCCGAGCTGTCGGCCAACGAGCCGTTGCGCAGGGCCGTTGCGGAGCTGGTGGCCTCCGGGGCCCCGGTGGCCGCCGAGTGTGCGGGGCTGCTGTACCTGGCGCGGTCCCTGGACGGGCTGCCGATGTGCGGGGTGCTGGACGCCGAGGCGCGGATGTCGGAGCGGCTGACGCTCGGGTACCGGGACGCGGTGGCGGTCTCCGACAGCGTGCTGGCGGCCACGGGGACGCGGATGCGTGGGCACGAGTTCCACCGCACCGTGCTGGAGCCCGGGGCCGGGGACGTACCGGCCTGGGGCATGCACCAGCCGGAGCGGCGCGTGGAGGGGTTCGTGCAGCAGGGCGTGCACGCGAGTTATCTGCATACGCACTGGGCTTCTGTGCCCGGTACGGCCCGCCGATTCGTGGAGAGGTGCAAGGGATGAACACACTGGTCGGGGTCGGGGTCGGGCCCGGTGATCCGGAGCTGGTGACCGTCAAGGGCGTCAACGCGCTGCGGGAGGCCGCCGTTGTCGTGGTGCCCGTGATGGACACCGGTGAGCGGGGGCGTGCCGAGGCGACCGTGCTGCACTACGTCGGGGCCGAGAAGGTCGTACGGGTCGTGTTCGCGCTCAACGAGCGGACGGACCGGGCGCGCCGGGAGGCGGCGTGGGACGCGGCGGGGGCAAGGGTCGCCGAGTTGCTGCGTACACATGGTTCGGTGGCGTTCGCGACCATCGGCGACCCCAACGTGTACTCGACGTTCACGTATCTCGCGCACACCATCGGGGAGCTGCTGCCGGGTACGGCCGTGGTGACCGTGCCGGGGATCACCGCCATGCAGGATCTGGCCGCGCGCAGTGGCGCGGTACTGACCGAGGGCACCGAGCCGTTGACGCTGGTTCCGGTGACCGCCGGGGCGGCCGTGCTGAAGCAGGCGCTGGAGGGGCCCGGGACGGTCGTCGCGTACAAGTTCGGCCGGCTGGCCGAGGAGGTCGCCACGGCGTTGCGCGAGACGGGGCGGACCGGGGACGCGGTGTGGGGTTCGGCGCTCGGGCTGCCGGAGGAGTCGATCCGGCCGGCGTCGGAGCTGGCCGACGGCCCGTTGCCGTACCTGTCCACGCTGATCGCTCCCGCCCCGCGCGACGGCGGGCGGGGCGGCAAGCTGTGAGGCGGTCACCCCGCGGGTCACTGCGCGAGGCCCACCACCAGCCAGATGAAGCCCACTCCGGCGACCGTGCACAGCAGGGTGGAGCGGGCCGGGTGGTCGTGGTGCGCCTCGGGCAGGATCTCGGCTGCGGCGAGGTAGAGCAGCGCGCCGCCGAAGAAGCCGAGATAGCAGCCGAGGAGTTCCTCCGGAAGGGTGAACACGAGTGTCGTCGCCGCGCCGATGACGGGCGCCGCCGCGTCCGCGTACAGCATCGTCAGGGCCTTGCGGCGGGCGTTCCCGTACAGGCTGGTGATCGTGTACGTGTTGAAGCCGTCCGCGAAGTCGTGGGTGATGACGGCGAGGGCGACGGCCGCTCCCATGCCGCCGCCGACCTGGAAGGCCGCGCCGAGCGCCACGCCGTCCATCAGGCTGTGCAGGACCATGGCGGCCGCCGCTGTCAGTCCGACCTGGGGCACACGTTCCTCGCTCGCGCCGTGTGCCGCCTGGCGTACGGCGAGCAGACGCTCCACCAGGTGTGCGAAGAGGAAGCCGCCCACGAACAGCAGCAGGGCCGCCGGTACGCCGAAGACGAGGCCGCCCGCGGCTTCGATGGCCTCCGGCAGCAGGTCGAGGCCGACGACTCCGAGCATCAGTCCACCGGCGAATCCGAGCACCAGGTGGCGGCGGTCGGTGACGCGCTGGGCGACCCAGCCGCCGACCAGGGTCATCAGGAACGCGCCGAGCGCGACGAACACCGCCATGGGCTCTTGCTAGCCGATTGACCCCGGTGCCCGCATCCCCGAATCCCACGATCCACGTTCTCGAAAGGACCCGTCCCATGTCCGAAGCAGTCGACGCAGCAGCCGCGCCCACCCGCGGCACCGTGACGTTCGTCGGTGCCGGCCCCGGCGCCGCCGATCTGCTGACCTTCCGGGCGGCGCGGGCCATCGCGGACGCCGACATCGTCATCTGGGCGGCGAGCCTCGTGCAGGAGGAGGTCCTCGACCACGCCCGGGAGGGTGCCGAGATCCTGGACTCGGCGCAGATGTCCCTCGAAGAGGTGGTCGCCGTGTACCGGCGTGCGGCGGACGAGGGGCTGAAGGTGGCCCGTATCCACTCCGGTGACCCGGCGCTGTGGGGCGGCACCCAGGAGCAGGTCGACCGGTGCGGCGAACTCGGGGTGGCGGTCGAGATCGTGCCCGGTGTGTCGTCGTTCTCGGCAGTCGCCGCGGTCGTGCAGCGCGAGCTGACGATTCCCGAGGTGGCGCAGTCGGTGATCCTGACCCGGCTCGGCGGCGGGAAGACGCCGATGCCACCCGGCGAGGAGGTTCGCGAGTTCGCCCGGCACGGCACGACGATGGCGCTGTTCCTGTCGGCGGCCCGCTCCGGTCAGCTGACCGAGGAACTGCTGGAGGGCGGCTACCCGACCTCGACGCCGGTGGTGATCGCGTACCGGGCGACGTGGCCGGAGGAGCTGATCCTGCACTGCACGATCGAGACGCTGGAGGCCACGGTCAAGGAGCACAAGCTCTGGAAGCACACGCTGTTCCTGGTCGGCCCGGCGCTGTCGGCGTCGGGAACGCGGTCGCACCTGTACCACCCGGGGCACTTCCACGGATACCGCAAGGCCGACCGGGCGGCGCGGGCCGAGTTGCGCGCCCAGCGGTCCGGCTCGTGATCCGGGTCTTCGGTACGGGGACGGGGGCGCCGCCGACGCCCGAAGCGGTGCGGGCGGTGGCCGGGGCCACGTTGGTGGTCGGGGCCCGGCGTCATCTGGACGCCGGAGCGCTTCCGGCGGGCGCCGGGCGGGTGGTGCTGGGGCCGCTGGCCCCGGCCCTCGACCGGATCGGGAAGCACCTGACCGAGGACGGGGCGCGGGTGGTGGTGCTGGCGTCCGGTGATCCGGGGTTCTTCGGGATCGTGCGGGCGCTGGCGGAGCGGTTCGGGCCCGCGGCGCTCGATGTGCGGCCGGGGGCGCCGTCGATCGCCGTGGCGTTCGCCCGCCTGGGTCTGCCGTGGGACGACGCGGTCGTCGTCAGCGCGCACGGGCGTGACCCGCGGACCGCGGTGAACGTGTGCTTCGCGCACCCGAAGGTCGCCGTGCTGACGGGGCCGGGCGCCGGTCCGGCCGAGTTGGCTGCCGGGCTGCTGTACCGGAGCGAGGAGCGGACGCTGGTCGTCGCGACGGCGCTCGGTGACCCGGAGCGCGAACACGTCGAGCGGCTGGCACCCCGGGAGGCGGCGGGCCGCGACTGGCCGGATCCGGTGAGTGTGGTGCTGTGCCTGGACGAGTCGCGGGCGCTTTCGCCGGTACGGACAGTGGCCGGTCCGGCCGTCGGTCCGGCCGGATGGGCGCTGGACGAGGCGGAGTTCGAGCACCGCGACTCGATGATCACCAAGTTCGAGGTGCGGGCGCTGGCACTGGCCCGGCTCGGGCCGCGCACGGGTGATCTGGTGTGGGACATCGGGGCCGGTTCGGGATCGGTGGCGGTGGAGTGCGCACGGCTCGGCGCGGCCGCCGTGGCTGTCGAGAAGACGGCGGACGGGGTCGAGCGGATCCGGGCGAACGCCGCCGCGCACGGGGTGTACGTGCGGGCGGTGCACGGTGCCGCGCCCATAGTGCTGTCCGATCTGGCGGACCCCGACGCGGTGTTCGTCGGAGGCGGCGGCCAGGACCTGCCCACGATCGTGACGGCGTGCGCCCGGCGGGCGCGGCGGGCCGTGGTGGTCGCGGTGGCGGCCCTGGACCGGGTGGGGCCGGTGCGCTCGGCCCTGGCCGCGGGCGGGTTCGTGCCCGAGGGTGTGCTGCTGCAGTCGTCACGGCTGGCGCCGCTGCCCGGTGACGTGACCCGGCTCGCCGCGGCCAATCCGGTCTTTCTGCTGTGGGGCGTCCGCTCCGCGGCCGGTGCAAGTGAAGGAGCAACCCAGTGATCGGCCTGATCTCCGCGACGGCGGCGGGTGCCGTCGCCCGTGACCGGCTGGCCGCGGCCTGGCCCGGCCGCGTTGTGGTCTACGACGGTCCGGTGGGCGAGGCCGTGCGGCGGGCGTTCGCCGAGTGCGAGCAGCTGGTGTGTTTCCTGGCGACGGGGGCCGTGGTGCGCCTCGTCGCCCCGCTGCTCGCGGACAAGTCGGCCGATCCCGGTGTCGTCTGCGTCGACGAGGCGGGGCGCCACGCGGTGGCGCTGCTGGGCGGCCACGGCGGCGGGGCGAACGCCCTGGCGGTGGCGGTCGGTGAGGTGCTGGGTGCGGCGCCGGTGGTGACGACGGCGACGGACTCGGTGGGCGTGCCCGGGCTCGACATGCTGGGGCTCCCCGTGGAGGGGGATGTCGCGGGGGTGTCGCGGGCGATGCTGGACGGTGCGCCGGTGGAGTTGCGGGCGGACGCGGTGTGGCCGCTGCCCGCGCTGCCGCCGAACGTGGGTCCGGGACGCGCGGGTGCGGCGGTGCTGCACCTCAGCGACCGTTCCGTGGAACTCGGGGCGCGGGAGGCCGTGTTGCGGCCGGCCTCGCTCGCCGTCGGGGTCGGTGCGTCGAAGGGCGCGCCCGAGGACGAGGTGTCCGGGCTGATCCGGGACGCTCTGGCGGAGGCCGGCCTCTCACCGTTGAGCGTCGCGGAGCTGGTGACCGTGGACGCGAAGGCCGGGGAGCCCGGGATCGTGGCCGCCGCCGCACGGCTCGGCGTGCCGCTGCGGACGTACCCGGCCGAGGAGCTGGCCCGGATCGAGGTGCCGCACCCGTCCGACGCGCCGCTCGCCGCCGTCGGCACGCCTTCGGTGGCGGAGGCCGCCGCGCTCGCGGGCGGCGGTGAACTCCTCGTACCGAAGCGGAAGTCGGCCCCCGAGGGGCGGGCGGCGATGGCCACCTGCGCGGTGGTGCGCCGCGCACCGCGCGGGCGGCTCGCCGTCGTGGGGCTCGGTCCCGGGGCGCGCGACCTGCTGACGCCGCGGGCCCGCGACGAGCTGCGGCGGGCGTCGGTGCTGGTCGGGCTCGATCAGTACGTCGACCAGATCAGGGACCTGCTGCGGCCGGGCACCACGGTCCTGGAGTCGGGGCTCGGCGCGGAGGAGGAGCGGGCCCGCACCGCGGTCGCCGAAGCGCGCAAGGGTCATGCGGTGGCCCTGATCGGCAGTGGTGACGCGGGGGTCTACGCGATGGCGTCGCCGGCGCTGGCCGAGGCGGGTGCCGACATCGACGTGGTGGGTGTGCCGGGGGTGACGGCAGCGCTGGCGGCGGCCGCGATCCTGGGCGCCCCGCTGGGCCACGACCACGTCTCGATCAGCCTCTCCGACCTGCACACGCCGTGGGAGATCATCGAGCGCCGGGTACGGGCCGCGGCCGAGGCCGACATCATCGTGACGTTCTACAACCCGCGCAGCCGGGGCCGCGACTGGCAGCTCCCGAAGGCGCTGTCGATCCTGTCGGAACACCGGGATCCGGCCACTCCGGTCGGGGTCGTACGCAACGCCTCCCGGCCCGACGAGTCCAGCCGGGTGACGTCGTTGACCGCGCTGGACCCGGCGACCGTCGACATGATGACCGTCGTCACCGTCGGCAACACGGCCACCCGTGAGATCGCGGGCCGCATGGTCACCCCGCGCGGCTACCGGTGGCAGTCCGCCACGGTCGCGCCCGCGGCGCAGGCGGCCCCGTGAACCGGCCCGCACCCACCACCCCGCACCCCACCCCCAGGAACACCGAGGAGACTTCGTGAACACCCCGTCCGCCCAGCCCGCACTGCTCATCGCCGGCCACGGCACCCGGGACGAGGGCGGGGCCGCCGCCTTCCGTGACTTCGTGGCCGAACTCGGCGCCCGTAACCCGCAGTTGCCCGTCGCGGGCGGTTTCATCGAACTGTCTCCGCCGCCGCTCGGCGACGCCGTGACCGAGCTCGTCGAGCAGGGCGTGAAGCACTTCGCGGCCGTTCCGCTGATGCTGGTGTCGGCCGGGCACGCCAAGGGCGACATTCCGGCGGCCCTGACCCGCGAGAAGGAGCGCCACCCGGGCATCTCGTACACGTACGGGCGTCCGCTGGGCCCGCATCCGGCGCTGCTGAAGGTGCTGGAGCGGCGTGTCGGGGAGGTGCTGGGCGACACGGACCGGTCCGAGGTGACGATCCTGCTGGTGGGCCGCGGCTCCACCGACCCGGACGCCAACGCCGAGGTGTACAAGGCGGCGCGGCTGTTCTGGGAGGGCCGGGGCTACGCGGGTGTGGAGACGGCTTTCGTGTCGCTGGCCGCCCCTGACGTGCCGACCGGTCTCGACCGTTGCGTGAAGCTGGGTGCGGGGCGCATAGTCGTTCTGCCGTACTTCCTCTTCACCGGCATCCTGCCGGACCGGGTGCGTCACCAGACCACGGAGTGGGCCGCCGCCCATCCTGAGCTGGACGTCCGGCCGGCCGAGGTGATCGGCGCGGCGGAGGAACTGCTCGATCTGGTCATGGAGCGCTACCGGGAGGCCGTCAAGGGCGATCTGCGGATGAACTGCGACTCTTGCGTGTACCGGATCGCACTGCCGGGCTTCGAGGACAAGGTGGGACTGCCGCAGCAGCCGCACTTCCACCCTGACGACGACGGCCATCACCCCCACCCCCACCATGGCGGTCATGCACACTCCCATTGAGAGTCCCGACGCTACAGGCGCGGGCGCGCACGATCTGCGTCATCACGGTGACGCGGAGGTACGGGGACGGGGCCGGGATCTGACCGATCTCGCCGTCAACGTACGGGCCGGGACCCCACCGGCCTGGCTGAAGGAGCGGATAGCCGCGTCCTTGGGCGCGCTCGCGGCGTACCCGGACGGTCGCGCGGCGCGTGCGGCGGTCGCGGCCCGGCACGGGCTGCCGCCGGAGCGGCTCCTGTTGACGGCGGGTGCGGCGGAGGCGTTCGTGCTGATCGCACGCGCGCTGCCGGTTCGAAGACCGGTCGTGGTGCATCCGCAGTTCACCGAGCCGGAGGCGGCGCTGCGTGCCGCCGGGCACGACGTGGGACGGGTGCTGCTGCGGGCCGGTGACGACTTCCGCCTCGATCCGGCGGCCGTGCCGGCCGACGCGGATCTGGTGGTGGTCGGCAATCCGACCAACCCGACGTCCGTGCTGCATCCGGCGGCCGTGCTGGAGCGCCTGGCACGTCCCGGGCGGACGCTGGTGGTCGACGAGGCGTTCATGGACGCGGTGCCGGGCGAGCGCGAGGCGCTGTGCGGGCGTACGGACATCCCAGGGCTCGTGGTCCTGCGCAGCCTCACCAAGACCTGGGGGCTCGCCGGGCTGCGGATCGGCTATGTGGCGGCGGCGCCGGAGACCATCCGCACGCTGGAGGAGGCGCAGCCGTTGTGGCCGGTGTCGACCCCGGCACTGGCGGCGGCCGAGGCGTGCGTGGAGCCGCGGGCGCTGGCCGAGGCGGCCGCGGCTGCGGACAGGATCGCGGTGGACCGCCGCCATCTGGTGGCGGGCCTGCGGGAGTTCACCGAGATACGGGTGGTGGAGCCGGCGCAGGGACCGTTCGTCCTGATCCGGCTGGAGCGGGGCGCCGAGATACGTGAGCGGTTGCGGATGCTGGGCTTCGCGGCCCGGCGCGGCGATACGTTTCCCGGACTCGGCGACGACTGGCTGCGGCTGGCGGTACGGGACCGTACGACGACCAACCGCTTCCTTCAGGCGTTCGACCAGGCCCTCCAGGCGCTGTCCGCGGTGAGCCGCTGACTCCTGCCGGGCCCGGGCCGCCGGCCCGACTCGGGGCACGCATGGAACGGGGAGCGGTGCTCCGTATACGGAACACCGCTCCCCGTCCCCCCTTTTTTATCCCCTACGGCCCCCCGGCCGCCCCCTCGGGCTGTGGCTTGCTCCCCCGGGTGTCAGTCCTGCGCACGCCGCCGGGCCACGACCATCGCGCCGGCGCCGACCGCCAGCAGGAGGGCGGCGCCGCCGGCGACGTACGGCGTGGTGGAGCTGCTGCCCGTCTCGGCGAGGTCGGCGCCCGGGTCGGCGGCCTGGGGTGCGTGACCGGTGCCGGTCTGCGGCTTCACGTCGCCGCCGGTGTCGCCGGCCGTGGAGCCTGTCGTGGAGCCTGTCGTGGATCCCGCGGTGTCGGATCCGCCGCCGGTCGAGCCGCCGTTGCCTGAGCCGCCGTCGGTCGAGCCGCCGCCGGTGGACCCGCCGTCCGACGAACCCCCGTTGTCACCGCCGCCGTTGTCACCGCCGCCGTTCTCGCCGCCGCCCGTGCCGCCCGCCTTCGGCGTCTCGCACGTGGCCTCGGCGAGCGTCACCTCGCCCTTCACATCGGCGACGTTCAGGTCGAGCGGGTTGACCGAGACCTTCAGCTGGAGCGCCACCGCGGCCGCGGTGCGCGAGGTGGTGCTCGTCTTCGACAGGTCGAGCGTCACGGAGCCGACACCCGGCACCGCGATCTGCGTGGTGCCCGCGGCGGTCAGGGTGACGCGCTTGCCGAGGACCTTCACATGCCCCAGCACGTTCGACTCGGCGACCGGCTTGTGGCCGACCTCGCAGACCGCCTTGGAGGTGACCTGCTCGACCTCGATCAGCGAGAGCCGCGGCAGGCCGGGCAGGTGCAGCTTCGCCTTCACGACATTGCTGTAGCCCTCGGCACGGTGCTTGCGGACGGTCGCCTTCGCCGTGGCCACATCGGCACTCAGCACGCTGACAGGCTTTTTGCCCTCCACCCCGTCGAGCTTCACGCTGAGCGCGGTCTTCTCCGCGCTCCGCGGCGCCTGCACCTCGTTGAGCGTGGCCTCGAGCGGCACGTCGATCGCCTTGTTCAGGAACGAGACGTCGAGTGCGGTACGGAGCACGACCGCGCTCGCCTTTCCTCCGCCGGTGGTCGTGGTCGCGGTGGTGGCCTGCGCCGGGACGGCGACCAGCAGGGCGACGGGAGCGGCGGCGACCGCCAGGGCGGCGAGGCGGAAGGTGTTGCTGTTCAAGATGGTGGAACCCCCACAAGAGACATGGAGCCACCGGCGCCGTCCAATGGGGGACATCGCGGGCACCGGTGGCCTCGACTCCGTGAATCTTTACGCACAGAGGGTGAACTGACAGACACCTGACGTGAGTTCACCCCAAAGGGGGGTTTCCGCGCTTGTATTCGATTATTCCGGCACGTGCGTTCCTCGCGTTCACCCGTTTCACTGAGCGTGGGCGGCTCGACAGGTCCTCGCACCGGAGTGTGCGGAAGTGATTCAACGAGCGGGTGCGCTCCGGGTAACTGCCGGTCAACACGGCGCATCCCGGGCCCGTCCGGGACCGGACCGGCCGGATCAGCCGATCACGCGCCCGTTCAGGACGATCCGGCGCGGGGCCGCCAGCACGCGCACGTCCGCCCGCGGATCCTCGTCGTACACCACCAGGTCGGCCGGCGCGCCCTCCTCCAGCCCCGGCCTGCCGAGCCAGGCGCGGGCGGCCCACGTCGTCGCGGACAGCGCCTCCAGCGCGGGGATGCCCGCCTTGACGAGCTCCGCGACCTCGTCGGCCACCAGACCGTGGGCGAG
Source organism: Streptomyces sp. NPDC050422 (assembly GCF_044458665.1). Classification (NCBI taxonomy): domain Bacteria; kingdom Bacillati; phylum Actinomycetota; class Actinomycetes; order Kitasatosporales; family Streptomycetaceae; genus Streptomyces; species Streptomyces sp. NPDC050422. The sequence continues at coordinate 56,431 of NZ_JBITIE010000023.1, read as the reverse complement.
CACCCCGCCCGCGTCGGTGCCGACGAACACCGGCACCCCCGCGTCGTACGCGGCGCGGACGGTGTCGTAACGGCGTTCGTGCAGCCGGCGCATATGGGCGGACCAGCGGGGGTACTTGGCGTCGCCGCCCAGCGCGAGCGCGGGGAAGGTGGCGATGTTGACCAAGGTGGGGACGATCGCGACCCCCCGTTCGGCGAAGAGCGGGACGGTCTCCTCGGTCAGCCCCGTCGCGTGCTCGACACAGTCGATCCCGGCCTCGACGAGATCGCGCAACGAGTCCTCGGCGAAGCAGTGCGCGGTGACCCGGGCTCCCAGCCGGTGGGCCTCGGCGATGGCCGCGGTGACGGCGTCGCGCGGCCAGCAGGCCGTCAGGTCGCCCACCTCGCGGTCGATCCAGTCGCCGACGAGCTTCACCCAGCCGTCTCCGCGGCGCGCCTCCTGCGCGACGTACGCCACCAGCTCGTCGGGCTCGATCTCGTACGCGTAGTTACGGGTGTAGCGCCGGGTCCTGGCGATGTGCCGGCCGGCCCTGATGATCTTCGGCAGGTCCTCGCGGTCGTCGATCCACCGGGTGTCCGCGGGCGACCCCGCGTCCCGCAGGAGCAGCGCGCCGGCCTCCCGGTCGTCGAGGGCCTGCTTCTCGGTGGTCGCCGTGTCGACGGCGCCGTGGTGGTCGAGCCCGACGTGGCAGTGGGCGTCGACCAGGCCCGGCAGGGCCCAGCCGGTGACGACGAGCGCGTCGTCCGCACCGGCGGGCCGCTCGTACGTGACGCGTCCGTCGACCGCCCAGAGCTCGTCCCTGACCTCCTCGGGCCCGACGAGCACCCGCCCCTTCACCTGCAGCACCCGCGGCGCCTCGTGATCACTCATGGACAGCACTGTACGAGGCGCCCGGCCGCGCGCCACGCCCGCTCCGGCCCGGTCCCGGGCCCGGGCGGCGGACGGGTCCGGGCCGTCCGCGCAGGGCTCGGTACCCTCGGTGCAGGCCTGGCCCGCAGGCCGGTCCGCACACCGACCAGATCCCGAAGAGAGCACCACCGTGACGCACCCCTTCCTCGACCTGACCCCGCTCACCGCCGCGCATTTCGCGGCGATCGAGCGGCGGGTGGCCGGTCTCCTCGCCACCGAGCAGGACGTCGTCATCATGCAGGGCGAGGCGCTCCTCCCCCTCGAAGGCTGCATCAGGGGCGCCGCCCGGCCCGGTTCGACGGCGCTCAACATCGTCACGGGGCCGTACGGGCAGACGTTCGGCAACTGGCTGCGCGACTGCGGCGCCGAGGTCATCGATCTCGCGGTGCCGTTCCACTCGGCCGTGACCGCCGCCCAGGTCGCCGAGGCGCTGGCCGCGCACCCGGAGATCGACTTCGTCTCCTTGGTGCACGCGGAGGCCGCCACCGGCAACACCAACCCGGTCGCGGAGATCGGTGAGGTCGTCCGGGCGCACGGGGCGCTGTTCATGCTGGACGCCGTCGCCTCGGTGGGCGCCGAGCCGCTGCTGCCGGACGCCTGGGGTGTGGACCTGTGCGTGATCGGGGCGCAGAAGGCGATGGGCGGCCCGGCCGGGGTGTCCGCGGTGTCGGTGAGCGCCCGCGCCTGGGAGCGGATCGCCGCCAACGCGCAGGCCCCGCGCCGCTCCTACCTCTCCCTGCTGGACTGGAAGGAGCGCTGGATCGACGGCGGCCGCCGGGCCCTGCTGCACGCCCCGGCGCAGCTGGAGATGCTGGCCCTGGATGCCTGTGTGGAGCGGATCGAGGCGGAGGGGCTGGACGCGCTGATGGCCCGTCACGCCGTTGCCGCCGCCGCCACCCGGGCCGGTGCCATGGCACTGGGCGGCGGCCTGACGCCGTACGTGCACGAGGCGCGGGACGCCGCGCCGGTGGCGACCACACTGCGGACGCCGGACGGCGTGGACGCCGCGGACCTGGTCGCGCAGGCGCTGGCGGCCGAGCCGTCGCTGCCGCTGATCGCGGGGGGAGGGGCGCTTTCCAAGGAGATGATCCGGGTCAATCACTACGGGGTGGATGCGACGCGGGGCGCGGTGCTGTCCTCGCTCGCGGCTCTGGGGGCGGCGCTGGCCGGTGCGGGCCGGCGGGTCGATCTGGAAGCTGCCCGGAAGGCCGTTTCGGAAACCTGGCCCAACGCATAAATTCCGACGTATTCAATAAATGCGGGGAGCTGCCTTATTCAGAGCAGCTCCCCGCATTCTTCTGCCCGCTTTTCCGGAGGCTAAACACCCCAGTTTCCGGGGCGTCCGATCTCCACAATTCGGTTGCGTTCTACGAGAGTTACGACCTTGTGACCGACTCCACAGCGAGGCGCATTATGCCAGATAAATGCCTACCAAATCGGGTGAAAGCATAGCGATTTCGCGCCGGTGCGCACGCTCGCGTGATAACACAAAGCATCGCACCACCCAACCCCTTGGCCCGATGCAATTTCGAAATTTGCTGGGTAAATTCAATTCGCATGACCGCCGCACCAGCAGATTTTGCACGTGCCCGAAGCGAATTCATCACGATCGACACCCCGCGAGTGGAGGACGGAGCCGCGATCTGGCGCATAGCCCGCGACTCCGAGGTCCTGGACCTCAACTCCTCGTACAGCTACCTGCTGTGGTGCCGTGACTTCGCGGCGACCTCCGTGGTCGCCCGCGACGAGACCGGCGCCCCGGTCGCCTTCGTGACGGGGTACCTCAGGCCCGACCGCCCCGAGACGCTCGTCGTCTGGCAGGTGGCCGTCGACCACGGCCACCGCGGCACCGGCCTGGCCGCGAAGCTGCTGGACGCCCTGACCGCCCGCGTCGCCGGCGAACAGGGCCTCGCCTCGGTCGAGACGACCATCACCCCGGACAACAAGGCATCGGACCGCCTGTTCACCTCCTACGCACAGCGCCACGACGTGGCACTGGAACGCGAGGTGCTCTTCGACGGCGGCCTGTTCCCCGAGAACACCCATCTGCCGGAAGTGCTCTACAGCATCGGCCCGTTCCACGCCTGAGCAGGCCCTTTCCGGCGGGTGCCGCCCGTCGTAGTCACCTTGACCGCCGCCCGTCACACCCCCTCACGCAGGAGACCCGCTGTGACCATCACCCCGCCCGCCCTCAGTGTCTTCGAGACCCTCGAGTCCGAGGTACGCAGCTACTGCCGCGGCTGGCCCGCCGTCTTCGACCGCGCGCAGGGCGCCCGGCTGACCGACGAGGACGGCCACTCGTACCTCGACTTCTTCGCCGGAGCCGGCTCGCTCAACTACGGCCACAACAACCCGGTGCTGAAACGCGCACTGATCGACTACATCGAGCGCGACGGCATCACCCACGGCCTCGACATGGCGACCACCGCCAAGCGGGCCTTCCTGGAGACCTTCCAGAACGTCATCCTGCGGCCGCGCGACCTGCCGTACAAGGTCATGTTCCCCGGCCCGACGGGCACCAACGCCGTCGAGTCGGCGCTGAAGCTGGCCCGCAAGGTGAAGGGCCGCGAGTCCGTGGTCTCGTTCACCAACGCCTTCCACGGCATGTCGCTGGGCTCGCTCGCCGTCACCGGCAACGCCTTCAAGCGGGCCGGCGCCGGCATCCCGCTGGTGCACGGCACGCCGATGCCGTTCGACAACTACTTCGACGGCCAGGTCCCCGACTTCCTCTGGTTCGAGCGGCTCCTGGAGGACCAGGGCTCCGGGCTCAACAAGCCCGCCGCGGTGATCGTGGAGACCGTGCAGGGCGAGGGCGGCATCAACGTCGCCCGCGCCGAGTGGCTCCGCGCGCTCCAGGACCTGTGCCACCGCCAGGACATGCTGCTCATCGTCGACGACATCCAGATGGGCTGCGGCCGGACCGGCGGCTTCTTCTCCTTCGAGGAGGCCGGCATCACGCCGGACATCGTGACGCTGTCGAAGTCCATCAGCGGCTACGGGATGCCCATGGCGCTCTGCCTGTTCAAGCCCGAGCTGGACATCTGGGAGCCGGGCGAGCACAACGGCACCTTCCGCGGCAACAACCCGGCGTTCGTCACCGCGGCCGCCGCACTCGACGCCTACTGGTCCGACGGCCAGATGGAGAAGCAGACCCTGGCCCGCGGCGAGCAGGTCGAGCACGCGCTGCTGGCCATCTGCGGCGAGCACGACAGCGCGCAGTTCCGCGGCCGCGGACTGGTGTGGGGCCTGGAGTTCAACGACCCCACGCGTGCGTCCGCCGTCTGCGCCCGCGCGTTCGAGCTGGGGCTGCTGCTGGAGACCTCCGGCCCGCAGAGCGAGGTCGTGAAGCTGCTGCCGCCGCTGACCATCACCCCCGAGGAACTGGACGAGGGCCTGCGCACGCTGGCCCGCTGCGTCCGCGAGACCGCCTGAGAGGCGGTCGGGTGACCGCGTCCGCTTTCCGGTCCGTGGTCACCCGACCGCCTCCGCCCCGGGGCCGCCCCGGGCGGGCCCGATGAGAAACACCGTAGAGAGAAAGGCATTGACCCACCGTGATCGTCCGATCGTTCAGTGACATCGAGAACACCGACCGGCATGTGAAGGCCGCCTCCGGCACCTGGGAGAGCAAGCGCATCCTGCTCGCCAAGGAGCAGGTGGGGTTCTCGCTCCACGAGACCACGATGTACGCGGGTACCGAGACGTCGATGTGGTACGCCAACCACATCGAGGCGGTCCTGTGCGTCGAGGGCGAGGCCGAGCTCACCAACGACGAGACCGGCGAGAAGCACTGGATCACTCCCGGCACGATGTACCTGCTCAACGGCCATGAGCACCACACCATGCGTCCGAAGACGGACTTCCGTTGTGTCTGTGTCTTCAACCCGCCCGTCACCGGACGGGAGGAGCACGACGAGAACGGTGTCTACCCGCTGCTGACCGAGGAGGGCTGAACCACCATGACCACTGATGTACGCGCCGATCTGTACCCGTCGCGCGGCGCCGCCGAGATGACCACTCCCCGCCAGGACCCGGTCATCTGGTCCGCGCCGGGCGCACCGGGTCCGGTCGCCGCCAAGGAGCTCCAGGGCTTCGAGCGCGACGGTTTCCTCACCGTCGACCAGCTGATCACCCCGGACGAGGTGGCCGGCTACCACACCGAGCTGGAGCGGCTGATCGCCGATCCGGCGGTGCGGGCCGACGAACGCTCCATCATCGAGCCGCAGTCGGACTCCGTACGGTCGGTCTTCGAGGTCCACCGGCTCAGCGAGGTCTTCGCCCGGCTCGTCAGCGACGAGCGCGTGGTGGGCCGGGCCCGTCAGATCCTCGGCTCGGACGTGTACGTCCACCAGTCGCGGATCAACGTGAAGCCCGGCTTCGGCGCCTCGGGCTTCTACTGGCACTCGGACTTCGAGACCTGGCACGCCGAGGACGGTCTGCCGAACATGCGGACCGTGTCGGTCTCGATCGCGCTGACCGAGAACTACGACACCAACGGCGGGCTGATGATCATGCCCGGTTCGCACAAGTCGTTCCTCGGCTGTGCGGGCGAGACGCCGAAGGACAACTACAAGAAGTCCCTGCAGATGCAGGACGCCGGCACCCCGTCCGACGAGGCGCTGACGAAGATGGCCGACCGGCACGGCATCAAGCTCTTCACGGGCAAGGCCGGTTCGGCGACCTGGTTCGACTGCAACGCGATGCACGGGTCGGGCGACAACATCACCCCGTACGCGCGCAGCAACGTCTTCATCGTGTTCAACAGCGTGGAGAACACGGCCCAGGAGCCCTTCGCGGCTCCGATCCGCCGCCCGGAGTTCATCGGGGCGCGCGACTTCACGCCGGTGAAGTAGGGGCGTACGAAGGCCGGTCGGGGCGGGGCGCAGCGATGCGTCCCGCCCCGCCGGCATGTTCTGCGCCCGCCGGAAACCCACGGTGCCGCTCTGCCGAACCGCGCTAGGATCAAAAAATTTCGGAGGCGGGGGCAGCATGGTGCGACGGGCCAACCAACGTGAACACCTTCGGCGGATGTCCGAACGACGACGAGCCGCAGGAAGGCCGGAAGCCGACCGGAACTCAGCGCGCACGGTGATAGTGGCGTCGGTTCTGGCCGGCGTCTCCGCCGTGATCGTCAGTTTCATCACCGGCCTGGGCTCTTCGATTCAGGGACTCGTCACGGACGTGCTGACGGACGAGAAGAAGCCGGCCGCTTCGGCGCCACCGCACGCAGAGCCCGCGGTTCCGCTCAAAGTGGTGGCCATACCGGAGGAGGGCGGCACGTTCCTGGTCTCGGAGCAGCACGTGACGAGCCCCGAGGACAGAGCCGCGCTGAGCCATGGAGCGACGACGCAGGAAGAGTGGGAGCACCTGCTCCGGAAGATCAAGGCGACCTCGATCCACGAGACCGCATACAAGGTCGCTGTCACCAACGTCTCCTCCTCCCCGGTCAGAGTGGTGGACATCGTCCCCGTGATCACACGCCGCACCGCGGCGATCGACACCACGATGATCGAACCTCTGGGAGGTATGGCGTCGGACAGCATCCCGGTCCAGTTGAACCTCGACAACCGGTACCCGAAATTCACCCAGGGCGGAAAGCCCTACTTCACCCGTCAGTCACAGGTCCTCAAGGCGGGCGAGGGCTTCGTCATGGCCGTGGAAGCGAAACTCCTGGGCAGGGAGTACGTCGAATACCACCTGAAGGTGGATTACCTCGACAAGAAGGGCAGCCAACGCTCTCTCGAGGTGAACGAACCCGGTACCGGCGTCGGCGTCTTCCGGGTCTCCGGCATGGTCGACGACAAGGAATACGCCGACTACTGGGGGGGCGGACAAGAGCGGGCAGGGGCGGCGGCTGTTCAGCCGGGAGGAAAGGGAGTGACCGGGCTGCGGGCCGGCTCCCGTTTGTGCGCAAAGGGTTCGGATCGACGCGGACGCGCCGTGGAACTGTTCAACTCGTTGGACCACGGCCCGGGTCAGCGGTGACAGTGACCCCATGACTTCACACGTACACCACGTCACCGTCGACTGCGCCGACGCCTACAAGCTCGGCATGTTCTGGGCCGAGGTGCTGGGTTCGTCCCTCGCCGCCGACGACTTCCCCGGTGACCCCGAGGCTCTCGTCGAGACCCCCGGCGCCGCCCTGCTGTTCGTCACCGTGCCCGAGCCGAAGAGCGTCAAGAACCGCATGCACTTCGACATCCAGCCGGACGACCGCACCCGCGACGAGGAGGTCGAGCGGCTGCTCGCCCTCGGTGCCACCCTCGTCGGCGACCACCGCAGGCCGAACGGGCGGGGCTGGGCGACCCTGGCCGATCCGGAGGGCAACGAGTTCTGCGTGGAGTGCGGTGCGCGCGAGCGGGCGCGGCTGACCGGGACGAGGCTGGCGGTCACGGCGGACGACGTGACGGCGGCGGTGCGGCTGACCCTGGACACGCTCCGTACGTCACCGGCGTCCGACTGGCACATCCCCGCGGGGACGCTCACCTGGGACTGCTGGGAGACCGTGGAGCACCTGAGCGACGACCTGTTCGCGTATGCCGTCCAACTCGGCCCGCGCAAGCCCTCGTTGGAGAGCGATGTCCCCTATCGTTGGGCTCCGGAACGCGAGGGCGGCCCCTGGAACGCGATCTTCGCCGACCCGGAGGCGGGCACCGCCGGGCTGCTCCAGACCCTGGAGGCGAGCGGCGCTCTGCTGGCCGCGATGGTGCGGACGGCCTCCCCCGACATCCGGTCCTTCCACTCCTACGGCGTCTCCGATCCGGAGGGGTTCGCCGCGATGGGCATCGTGGAGACCCTGGTCCACGCGCACGACGTCGCCGCGGGCCTCGGAGTCTCCTGGACGCCGCCCGCCGACCTGTGCGACCGGGTGCTGGCCCGGCTCTTCCCCGACGCCCCGGCCGACGAGGACCGGTGGACCGTCCTGCTCTGGTCCACCGGCCGCGCGGATCTGCCGGGCCGCGAGCGCGTGACGTCGTGGAAGTGGCACGGGGCTCCGCTGGAGGAGACCCCGCAGCCGTAGTCCCGGGGACGGTTACCTGTGGGAGAACCAGGCCGCCGCCGGCAGCAGCTTCGTGTCGTATCCGAACAGTGCCTGGTTCTCCCAGGCGTTGCCGGAGGCGGGGTCGGCCGGGTCCCAGCCGCTGCCGCCGACGGCGGTCCAGGCCGGCTCCCAGTAGACGGCGCCCAGCCCCCGGCCGGCGGGGACGGCCTCGACGACGTTCATCACGTCGCGGAGGTTGGCCGCCTGGCCGGCCGGGGTGGCCGGGTAGCCGCTGACGAGCTGGTCCGCGGTGGCGATGTTGTTCTCCAGACCGTCGGCGTCGGCGAGGGTGTGGGCGTAGGCCGTCTCGGCGACCATGACCGGCTTCCCGTACCGGGACGCGGCGTCGTCGAGGTTGGTCTGGAGGTCGCCCAGCGGTCCGTGCCAGTACCCGTAGTACGAGAGCGCGATGACGTCGAAGGGCACGCCGTACGCGACGGCGTTGTCGAACCACCAGCGGGTGCCGGCGTTGTCGCCGCCCTTGGCGAGGTGCAGGGCCACCTTCGTACCGGAGGAGACGGCCTTCGCCGCGTTCGCACCCGAGGTGAGGAGTCCGGCGAGCTGGGACCAGTTGTCGGTGGACCCCTCGGGCCAGAGCATTCCGGCGTTGGTCTCGTTGCCTATCTGGACCATGTCGGCGGTGGTGCCCTGGGCCTTGAGTGCGGCCAGCACGTCGTGGGTGTGGTCATAGACGTCCTTCTTCAGCTGGGCGTAGCCGTGCCCGGACCAGGCGGCGGGCTTGTTCTGCTTGCCGGGGTCGGCCCAGGCGTCGGAGTAGTGGAAGTCGACGAGGGTCTTCATCCCGAGGGCCTTGGCGCGCTTCGCCATGGTCAGGACGTGGGCCTTGTCGTTGTACCCGTCGGCCGGGTTCACCCAGACCTTGAGGCGGACGTAGTTCATTCCGGCGGACTTCAGAAGCCCCATCGCGTCGCCGGTGGCGCCGCTCGCACTGCGGTAGACCGCGCCGTGCGCCTCGTTCTTCGGAAGCGTGGAGAGGTCACCGCCCTTCACGGTGAGCCCGGTGGCGCCGGGGGTGAAGGCGATGTCGTCGAAGTTGGCCCACTCCCCCGCGTGGGCGTCCGAGTTCAGGCTGATGGTGCAGGAGCCGCCGGTGACCCTCACCGAGGTGACGAGGCGGATCCAGGCACCGTTCGCGGTGGGCGGCAGGTCGGTGCGCTGTTCGGCGCTTCCGCAGTTGCGCAGCGCGATGTACGCGGAGTTCTGGCCGCCGCCGGAGCGGACCCAGGCGCTCAGTGTGTACGCGCCGTCGGTGAGGCCGGTGAGGTACTGGTACGTCTCCACCTTGTAGGCGGACGCGGACCAGTGGCTGAGCCGGTTACTGCCGCTGTGGCCGCCCGCCTCGGTGAAGGAGGCGGCGTTCTGCCCGCCGGCCGAGTAGGTCGACCAGCCGGTGCTGCCGGACTCGAACCCGGTGTTGGAGGGAGCGGTTGCGGCGGTGGCCGCGTGTGCGGAAGGTGCGGGGAGTGCGGCCAGCAGGAGACCGGAGAGCGAGGCCGCCAGCGCCGCCGCTCTCTTCTTGCCGTGCGTCGTTCCGTACATCGTCGATGTCCCTTCGACCGTGCGCGGGCGTTGCCTGGGGGAAAGCGGTCGTGCGCCCTCAGCCGTCGAGCCGGACCACGCGGACGGCACCTGCCGGGACGGCGAGGTGGCCCGTGGCGGGCTCTCGGGTGAGGAGTTCGGTTCCGGGGGCGTCGAGCGGCACCTTGGCCTCGCTCCCGGTGTGGTTGATGACGAAGAGGTACGTGCCGCTCTCGCCGGTGCGGGTGACGGCCTCGACGTCGTACGGGAGGCCGGTGCGGGGTGCGATGCGGCCGTCCTCGCAGGCCCGGTCGAGCACGGCGTCCAGGTCGGCGCCGGTCAGCCGGGTGGAGACGTACCAGGCGGCGCCCTCGCCGAGGCGGTGGCGGGTGACGGCGGGCCGGCCGGCCGGAATGCCGTCGGCGTAGGACCACATGGTCTCGGCGCCGCGCGGGATGACCACGTCGGACCAGAGGTCACCGGTCAGCTCGGGCCCTTCGGGGGCGCCCTCGGGGGTGATGAGGCGGACGGTGCCGCCCTCGGCGAGCGGGGAGAACTCCTCGACCGTCAGCCCCAGTACGTCCCTGAGCGCGCCCGGGTACGGCCCGGGGTGCACGGCGTCGTCGGCGTCGACGATGCCGGAGAAGTACGAGACGACGAGGGTGCCGCCGCCCTCCACGTACCGGCGGAGGTTGCGGCCGGACTCCTCGGTGGCGAGGTAGAGGGCCGGGACGACGACCAGGGGGTAGCCGGACAGGTCGGCGTCCGGGTGGGCGAAGTCGACGGTGAGGTGCCGGTCGAAGAGCGAGGCGTAGAAGGCGTCGGCACGCTCGCGGGCGTCGTGGTCCTGGCTCGGGCGCCACTCCAGGGACTGCGCCCACCAGGACTGCCAGTCCCAGACCATGGCCACGTCGGCGACGGTGCGGGTGGTGCGGATCCCGTCCAGCAGGCCGAGATCGGCGCCCAGCCGGGAGACCTCGCGCCAGATCCGGGAGTCCGTGCCCGCGTGCGGGAGCATCGCCGAGTGGAACTTCTCCGCGCCGCGCAGGGACTGGCGCCACTGGAAGAACATCGCACCCTCGGAGCCGCGGGCGACATGGGAGAGGCTGTTGCGGGCCATCTCGCCGGGGCGCTTCGCGGGGTTGCGGGGCTGCCAGTTGACGCCGCCGGCGGAGTGCTCAAGGAGCAGCCAGGGGGCGCCGCCCGCGACCGAGCGGGTGAGGTCGGCGGCCATGGCGAGGTTGACGTGGGTGCGGCGGCCGTCGGTGATCAGGTAGTGGTCGTTGGTGACGAGGTCGACCTCCCGTCCCCAGGCCCAGTAGTCCACCGAGTCGCACTGGCTGAGGGCGGTCATGAAGTTGGTGGTGACGGGGATGCCGGGGGCGAGCCGGTGCAGGATGTCGCGCTCCGCGCAGAAGTTCTCGCGCATGGTGGCGTCGGCGAAGCGGGTGTAGTCGAGCTGCTGGGCCGGGTTGCCGACGGTGGGTGTGGTGCGGGGCGGGTCGATCTCGTGGAGGCCGCGGTAGCGCTGGCCCCAGAAGGCGGTGCCCCAGGCCTCGTTGACGGCCTCGACGTCTCCGTGACGGCCGGTGAGCCAGCGGCGGAAGTGGGCGGCGCAGCTGTCGCAGTAGCAGGCGCTGACCGGGACGCCGTACTCGTTGTGGACGTGCCACAGGGCGAGGGCCGGGTGGCTGCCGTACCGGCGGGCGAGCTGTTCGGTGATGTTCGCCGCGGCGGCCCGGTAGTCGGGGTTGCTGTGGCAGATCGCGCCGCGTGATCCGAAGGCGTACCGGACACCGTCCTTGTCGACCGGAAGGGCCTCGGGGTGGGCGCGGTAGAACCAGGCGGGCGGGGCGACGGTGGGGGTGCCGAGGTCCGCGCGGATGCCGTTGACGTGCAGCAGGTCCAGGAGCCGGTCGAGCCAGCCGAAGTCGTAGCTGCCCGGCTCGGGCTCGAGCAGCGCCCAGGAGAAGATCCCGACGCTGACCATGCTCACGCCGGCCTCCCGCATGAGGCGCATGTCCTCGTGCCAGACCTCCTCCGGCCACTGCTCGGGGTTGTAGTCGCCGCCGAAGGCCAGCTGGTGCAGACCCTGCGGGGCAGTCGCACGAGGGGTGTGCGGCATGGGCGTCTCCTGGGCTCTTTGGTACAACTTTTGGGAACGTGCACACACACTCTCGGTGGCGCAGAGCCAACATAACCGCACAGCATCAACCATTGACAAGTGTCGGTTTCGTTTCTCTACTGTGAACGCTCACAGCGCACATCAGCGCTGCACCCTCGCTTCTCGTCAGGGGAGACATCCATGAAGTACCGCATCGTCGCGGCGTCCACGGCCGCCGTGCTCGCCGCCACCGCACTGCTCACGGGCTGCGGCTCGTCGGACGACGGCAGCGGCGACGACCCGGCCGCCTCCGGCCCCGTATCGCTCACCTACTGGGCCTGGGCCCCCGGCCTGGACAAGGTCGCGGACATCTGGAACAAGGGCGAGGGCAAGAAGGCCGGGATCACGGTCACGGTGAAGAAGCAGGCGTCGGGCGACGACCTGGTCACCAAGATCATCACCGCGGCGAAGGCGCACAAGGCCCCCGACCTGGTGCAGGCCGAGTACCAGGCGCTCCCCACCCTGGTCTCCAACGACGTGCTGGCCGACATATCCAAGGAGGCGGGCGACGCCAAGGGCGAGTTCGCCGCCGGTGTCTGGCAGCAGGCGACGCTGGGCTCGGACGCCCTGTACGCGCTGCCGCAGGACTCCGGCCCGCTGATGTTCTACTACCGCCAGGACCTGTTCAAGCAGTACGGGCTGTCCGTGCCCACCACCTGGGACGCGTTCGCCGAGACCGCCCGCGCGCTGAAGAAGAAGGCGCCGGACAAGGACCTCACCACCTTCTCCTCCAACGACTCCGGCCTCTTCGCGGGCCTCGCCCAGCAGGCCGGCGCGCAGTGGTGGACCACCTCCGGCGACAAGTGGAAGGTCGCCATCGACGACCCGGCCACGCGGAAGGTCTCGGACTTCTGGGGCGGCCTGGTCAAGGAGGGCGCCATCGACAACCAGCCGATGTACACCCCGGCCTGGAACAAGGCGCTCAACACCGGCAAGCAGATCGCCTGGGTCAGCGCGGTCTGGGCACCGGGCACGCTGACCACCGCGGCGCCCGACACCGCGGGCAAGTGGGCCATGGCCCCGCTCCCCCAGTGGAAGTCCGGCGAGAGCGTCACCGGCAGCTGGGGCGGCTCCTCCACCGCGGTCACCAACGACTCGAAGCACAAGGAGGCCGCGGCCACCTTCGCCAAGTGGCTGAACACCGACCCCACGGCGCTCGCCGCGCTGGTCAAGGAGAGCGGGATCTACCCCGCCGCCACGGCCGCCCAGACCGGCGGCGCGCTCGCGAACTCGCCGGCCTACTTCGCCAACCAGCCGGACTTCTACACCGAGGCCGCCAAGATCGCCAAGGGCACCGCCCCGGCCGCCTGGGGCCCGAACGTGAACGTCGCGTACACCGCCTTCAAGGACAACTTCGCCAAGGCCGCCAAGAACGGTTCGGACTTCGCACCGGCCCTCACCGCCATGCAGGACGCCACCGTCGCCGACCTGAAGAAGCAGGGCTTCGGAGTCTCCGAGTGACACGCGCACGCCGCCGGAAGCCGTACGGGGTCAAGAGCGCCCCGTACGCCTTCCTGATCCCCGCCACCGTGCTGTTCCTGCTCTTCTTCGCCCTGCCCATCGGCTACGCGCTCTACCTCAGCTTCCGCCGGACCGAGGTCAGCGGCCTGGGCCTCGGCAAGGGCGCCCGGCAGGAGATCTGGGCCGGGTTCGCCAACTACACCGACGCGTTCTCCGACTCGGAACTGCTGCACGGCGCGCTGCGCATCCTCGGCTACGGCGCCATCGTCGTGCCCGTGATGCTGGGCCTCGCCCTGCTCTTCGCCCTGCTCCTGGACACCGAACGGCTCCGGCTGCGTGGCTTCACCCGGCTGGCGATCTTCCTCCCGTACGCGATCCCGGGTGTCGTCGCCGCCCTGATGTGGGGCTTCCTCTACCTGCCCGACGTCAGCCCGTTCTACTTCCTGCTGGACAAGGCGGGTCTGCCGCAGCCGGATCTGCTCGACGGCGGACCGCTCTACCTCGCGCTCGCCAACATCGCGGTCTGGGGCGGCACCGGCTTCAACATGATCGTGATCTACACCTCGCTGCGGGCGATCCCCGTCGAGATCCTCGAAGCGGCCCGCCTCGACGGATGCTCGCAGTGGCAGATCGCGCTCCGGATCAAGATCCCGATGGTGGCGCCGTCGCTGGTGCTGACGTTCTTCTTCTCGATCATCGCGACGCTCCAGGTGTTCAGCGAGCCGACGACGCTGAAGCCGCTGACCAACTCCCTCTCCACCACCTGGAGTCCGCTGATGAAGGTCTACCAGGACGCCTTCGTCAACAACGACATCTACGCGGCGGCCGCCCAGGCGGTCATCATCGCCGTCGTCACCCTGGCCCTGTCCTTCGGCTTCCTCAAGGCGGCCAACTCCCGTACGAAGCAGGGAGACTCCCAGTGACCACGCCGCACCTCCGGCAGCTGCCCGCGACCCCCCGCCGGTTCACCCTCGTACCCACCGCCGCTCTGCTGCTCGGCGCGCTCTACTGCCTGCTGCCCGTCGCCTGGATCCTCGTCGCCTCGACCAAGTCCGGCAGCGAGCTGTTCTCCACCTTCACCTTCCTGCCCGGCTCCGGATTCGCGGACAACGTCGCCGACCTCTCGGCGTACCGGGACGGCGTCTACTGGAAGTGGATGGCCAACTCCGCCCTCTACGCCGGCGTGGGCGCGCTGCTGTCCACGGGCGTCTCCGCGGTCTCGGGGTACGCGCTCGCGGTGTACCGCTTCCGCGGCAGGGAGAGCATCTTCAACATCCTGCTGGCCGGGGTGCTGATGCCGCCGGTGATCCTCGCCGTGCCGCAGTACCTGCTGATGGCGAAGGCGGACCTGACCGACTCCTACCTGTCGGTGATGCTGCCGGTGATCCTCTCCCCGTACGGCGTCTACCTCGCCCGGATCTACGCGGCTGCCGCCGTGCCGGGCGATGTGATCGAGGCCGGGCGGATGGACGGCGGCGGCGAGTGGCGGATCTTCCGGACCATCGCGCTGCCGATGATGCTGCCGGGTCTGGTGACCGTCTTCCTCTTCCAGTTCGTCGCGATCTGGAACAACTTCCTGCTGCCGTACATCATGCTCGGCGACGACGAGAAGTTCCCGGTCACGCTGGGGCTGTTCACCCTGCTCCAGCAGGGCTCCACCACTCCGGCCCTCTATACGCTGGTGATCACGGGGGCGCTGCTGGCGATCATCCCGCTGATCGCCCTGTTCCTGGTCATCCAGCGTTTCTGGAGCCTCGACCTGCTCTCCGGGGCCGTAAAGTCCTGACGGGCCCCGCCAGGACGTCACTTGATGAAAGATCACGCACCATGAGCCGCACAGAACAGACCGGTACGGGACGCCGACGGCCGCCGACCATCCATGACGTGGCGCGGGAGGCCGGGGTCTCCCGGGGCACGGTCTCCCGGGTGCTCAACGGCGGTCACAACGTCAGCCCGGCCGCGCTGGACGCGGTCAACTCCGCCATCCGCAAGACCGGTTACACGGTGAACCGGCACGCCAGGTCGCTGATCACGGGCCGCTCCGACTCGGTGGCGTTCCTGCTCACCGAGCCGCAGGAGCGGTTCTTCGAGGACCCGAACTTCAACGTGCTGCTGCGCGGCTGTACGAGCGCGCTCGCCGCGCACGACATCCCGCTGCTGCTGATGATCGCGGGTACGGAGGCGGAGCGCCGGCGGAACATGCGGTACATCGCCGGGCATGTGGACGGGGTCCTGCTGGTCTCCAGCCACTCGGGCGACCCGGTGGCCGCCCAGCTGCACGAGGCGGGCGTCCCCCTGGTCGCCTGCGGGAAGCCGCTCGGGCAGGGGTCGAAGGTCAGCTATGTGGCGGCCGACGACCGGGACGGCGCCCGGGACATGGTGCGTTTCCTGTACGAGTCGGGGCGCCGCCGGATCGGTACGGTCAGCGGCCCCCTGGACACCCCGGGCGGTGTGGAGCGGCTGGCCGGCTACCGCGAGATGCTGGCCGACTGCGGACTGCCCGCCGACGACGCGCTGATCGTGCCGGGCGACTACAGCCGGGCGAGCGGTGAGGCGGCGGCCGCGCTGCTGCTGGATCGGGCCCCGGACCTGGACGCGGTGTTCGTCGCCTCGGACCTGATGGCGCAGGGAGTGCTCGTGGCGCTGGAGAGGGCCGGGCGCAGCGTGCCGCACGATGTCGCGGTGGGCGGCTTCGACGACTCCCCCGCGGCGCTCGCCTCCCGGCCGGCGCTGACGACGATCCGGCAGCCGTGGGACCGCATCAGCGCCGAGATGGTGCGGGTGCTGCTGGCGCAGATCGGCGGGGAGGACCCGGCCGCGGTGATACTGCCCACCGAGCTGGTCCGCCGCGAGTCGGCGTAGGAGCGGGGCCCGTCGGCGCCGCTCACGCCATCGCGCGTGATCCCTCCGGACCGGGTGGGCCTCGGGCCTCGCGGTGTCCGCGGCCGGCCGTTCGGGACCTGAGCGCGCGCCCGGCGTAGTGGTCTAAACCTTTAAGCGGGCGAGGGAGATCCGCGCCCACGCCGCCCCCGGCCGCCGCGACGACCGCCGGGGGGAAATCCGGCACAGCGGGCCTACCAGGCGCCCGAGCCCCCTGCACACCCGGGCCGGCTCCCCCGAACAGAAATCCACTGATCCGGGTTTACCTTTCGGCCCCTGCCGGTATTTTCACCGAACCGCCGCAGATAAACCTCTCGACACCCTCCGTCGTTAAGCTAATTTCCGCCGGGCAACGCACCGACCCGCAGAGCCGTCACAGCGCAGTCGCCTTTTCCGACAGGCCTTCCCAGCAGAAAATCTCCACACCCGTGCAACTTACACAGATCATGTCCGAAAGCTATCGCTCACCCATGCCCACGCTCGGGGAAAGAGCCGGTCGCGACCATCTCGCACCATCGATCGAGCCAGCCGGCCTTCCCGAGTGGCTGGAATCGAACTCGGCACCGTGGCGCGTTACGACTCCCTTCCGACCATGCACCACTCAGCCGCAAGCAGCTCGAGGCCGCCCGCCAGAGGAATCCTCACTCCTCACAATGGGGTGAATTCCTCTCAAATGACGCGAAGCGTGCGGGGCGTCCCGCCGGCCTCGACGCCAGGGAAACCAGCGGCGAGAATCCGGTTGACTAGACCATTGAACGCAACCAGGCGTCCCTTTTTTCTTGATTCGCTCGAAAATGCCCCCATTCAAACCGCAGGGAAATAAATCCTTAACGATAGCGTCATTGACATATACCTCCCGAATAACGACTAAGTGGTGGACGGCGAAAACAATTCGTCGTCGACCTGTAAAGCGTGTGGTCGACCCGTGCATCACATGGGAGACACGCAATTGACTGTCACCGGCATATCCAGACCGGCTGCCAGACGGAGGAGATCGGCCTGGACCGGGCTGACCGCCCTCGCCAGCGCCTCAGCCATCGCCGTACTGGGACTCACCGCTCCGACGGCGACCGCGGCGGCTTCCGCGAACGCTGACCTGAACGCCAAACCCTCCGTAGAGGCCTCGTGTGCCGAACCCGGGCCCGGTGAGGTCCGCTGCTTCGCGCTGCGCCGCACCGACGTGGCCGCCAAGGAGGGCGTGC
Source organism: Streptomyces sp. NPDC050422 (assembly GCF_044458665.1). Classification (NCBI taxonomy): domain Bacteria; kingdom Bacillati; phylum Actinomycetota; class Actinomycetes; order Kitasatosporales; family Streptomycetaceae; genus Streptomyces; species Streptomyces sp. NPDC050422. The sequence continues at coordinate 39,237 of NZ_JBITIE010000023.1, read as the reverse complement.
AGCCCGACGCCGCCACCCCGAGCGGCTGGGGTGCCACCGCGCTCCAGGGCGCGTACAACCTGCCGGCCGACGGCGGGGCGGGCCAGACGATCGCCATCGTCGACGCCTATGACGACCCGACCGCCGAGGAGGACCTCGCGGTCTACCGGGCGCAGTACGGGCTGCCCGCCTGCACCACGGACAACGGGTGCTTCAAGAAGGTCGACCAGCGGGGCGGCACCGACTACCCGGCGGCCGACAGCGGCTGGGCCGGTGAGATCTCCCTCGACCTGGACATGGTCTCGGCCGCAGCGCCGTACGCGAAGATCGTCCTCGTGGAAGCCGACTCCGCCAGCTTCGAGGACATGGGCGCCTCCGTCGACCAAGCGGTCGCGCAGGGCGCCAAGTACGTCTCGAACTCCTACGGCACGGGCTACTCCAGCGATCCGGGCAGTGGTGAGGACCCGTCGGAGACGACCGAATACGACGCCCACTACAACCACCCGGGTGTCGCTGTGGTCGCCTCCTCGGGCGACAGCGCCTACGGCGTCTCCTACCCCGCAGCCTCCCAGTACGTGACCTCCGTGGGTGGCACAGCCCTGAAGCAGGACTCCTCCACCACCCGCGGCTGGTCCGAATCGGTCTGGTCCAACAGCTACGGCGGCCCGGGCTCGGGCTGCTCGCTCTACGAGGCCAAGCCCGCCTGGCAGGAGAGCGTCAGCACCGACTGCGACAAGCGCGCGGTCTCCGATGTCGCCGCGGTCGCCGACCCGTTGACCGGTGTCTCGGTCTACCAGACCTACGGCGGGGACGGCTGGGCCGTCTACGGCGGCACCAGCGCCTCCTCACCGATCATCGCCGGTGTGTACGCAGCCGCCGGCACCCCGTCAGCGGGCTCCTACCCGGCTGCCTACCCGTACGCGGCCGGCGGCAGCGGTCTGAACGACGTCGTCGACGGCAACAACGGCTCCTGCACCCCGGCCAGGCTCTGCACCGCGGGTACGGGCTATGACGGTCCGACCGGACTCGGCACGCCCAACGGCGTGCAGGCGTTCCGCGACGGTCCGCACGGCGTGCTGAGCGGCACCGTCACCAGCAGCACCACTGGTGACCCGGTCGCGGGGGCGGAGATCACCGCGGGTGACTCCCAGGCCACGTCGGGGGCGGACGGCGCCTATTCGCTGACTCTGCCGCCCGGCACCTACGACCTGAAGGTCGCCGCGTACGGCTACAGCACGGCCACCTTCTCCGGCGTCGAGATCACGGACGGCGGCTCGGCGACCAAGAGCCTCGCGCTCACCCCGGTCCCGACCCGGACCGTATCCGGCAAGATCACCGACGGTTCCGGCCACGGCTGGCCGCTCTACGCAGCGGTCACCGTTGACGGAATGCCCGGTGCGCCCGTCGAGACCGACCCGAGCACCGGCGCCTACTCGGTCGACCTCCCGGCCGACGCGTCGTACACCCTGAAGGTCACCAGCAACTACCCGGGTTACCGGAGCGCCACCAAGGACATCACCGTGGGCGACTCGGCGGTCTCCGCCAGTGTGAGCCTGCCGGTGGACGCCTGGGCGGGCACCGCGGCCGGGTACACGGTGAAGGACACGGGCACCACCGAGCCCTTCGACTCGACCACGTCGGCCCCCGAGGGCTGGACCGTGGTCAACGCCGAGGGCACCACCGGCGGATGGCAGTTCGACGACCCGGGCAACCGGAAGAACACCACCGGCGGCAAGGGCGCCTTCGCCATCGTGGACAGCGACAAGGCGGGCAGCGGAAAGGTCCAGAACTCCACGCTGACCAGCCCGTCCTACGATTTCACGGGCACGGAGCTGCCCGAGCTGAGCTACCGGACCAGCTACAAGCCGTCCTCCGGTCAGAAAGCCGACGTGGAGGTGAGCTCGGACGGTGGCACCACCTGGTCCACGGTCTCCTCGCACACCACCGCCGCCACCGGCTCCAAGATCACCGTCGCGCTCACCGACTACGCGGGCAAGTCCGACGTCCGGGTGCGGTTCCACTTCACCGGCAAGTACACCTGGTGGTGGCAGCTCGACGACGTGTTCCTCGGTGCCCGCAGCCTGTCGGCCGTCCCCGGCGGCCTTGTCGTCGGGCAGGTCACCGACGCCAACACCGGTGACGGCGTCGCCGGTGGCACGCTCACCGGTACCGGCGACGGCGCCGTGAGCACGACCTCGGCGGCCACCCCGGACGACGCGGCGCTCGGCGACGGCTTCTACTGGGCCTTCGCACCGGTCGGCAAGCAGACCGTGACCGCCGCGAAGCCCAAGTACACCAGTGCCTCCAAGGCCGTGACCTTCGCCGCCGACTCGACCGTGACCAAGGACTTCTCCCTGAAGGCCGGACGGCTCAAGGTCACCCCCGCTGCGGTCGACGCCCCGGTCGCCTGGGGTGGTTCGGCGACCAGGACCGTCAAGATAAAGAACACCGGGGGTGCCGACGCCACCGTCAAGCTGGCCGAGGGAACCGGCGCCTTCACACCGGCCGCTTCGGGTGCGCCGCTGATCAGCACGAAGGGGGACTACTCGCCTCTGTCGGCGAAGAGCCGGGCCGGCAAGTCCGCCGGCGCCGCCCTCGCTCCGGCCGAGGGTGGCGATGCCTGGCAGACCGTGGCTGATCTGCCCGACGCCATCATGGACAACGCGGTCGCCGCCGACAACGGCAAGATCTACTCCGCGTTCGGCTACGACGGTACGGACGACACCAGGTCGCTGTACTCCTACGACGCGACAGACGGCTGGACGAAACTGGCCGACGCGGCCGACACCCGGGAGGCTCCGGCCCACGGCTTCATCAACGGGAAGCTCTACATCGCCGGCGGCTGGGGTGCCAGTGGAGCTCCGGACGCCAAGCTGGAGATCTACGACCCCGCCTCCAACACCTGGACGACCGGCGCCTCCTCGCCGGCTCCGCTGGCGGGCGCCGGCTCCGCGGTCCTGAACGGCAAGCTCTACTCCGTCGGCGGCTGCACCACCGCCTGCGGCTCCACATCGGTGACGGTCTACGACCCGTCCGACGACTCGTGGTCCACCGCGGCAAGCTACCCGGAGAACGTCGCCTGGGAGTCCTGCGGCGCCATCAGCGGGCAGCTGTACTGCTCCGGCGGTACCAACAGCGCCGGCGAGTTGAAGTCCGCCTACGTCTACGACCCGGCCGCCGACTCCTGGTCGGCCCTGCCGGACATGCCGAAGACCCTGTGGGCTTCGTCCTCCACGTCGGCCAACGGTCTGCTGCTGATCTCCTCCGGCGTCAGCGGCGGCGCTCTCACCAACGCGGGCTACGCCTACGACCCGGACGCCGGCACGTGGTCGGCCCTGCCCAACGCCGACGTAGCGACCTACCGCGGCGGCGGCGCCCCGGGCTTCTACAAGGTCGGTGGTGCCAATGCTCCCAGCACCCCCTCCACCGCCGTCGAACTGCTCGCCGGCTACGACCAGACCGGGGGTTCGGACGTCAGCTGGCTGTCGCTGGACTCCTCGGAGTTCAAACTCGCTCCGGGGGACACCGTCTCGGTCGCGGTGAATGTGAAGTCCTCGGTCGACGAGGTCACCCAGCCGGGTGAGTTCACGGCCCGGATCGGCATCTCCGCCAACACCCCGTACCCGGTGGCACCGGTCCCCGTCACCATGACGGTGGCCCCGCCGAACACCTGGGGCAAGATCACCGGAACGGTGCTCGGCAAGTCGGCCACCGGCACCCCGGCACCCCTCAAGGGGGCGACCGTCCAGATCGACTCGTGGGCGTCCTCGTACACCCTGATCACCGACAAGGACGGCCACTACGCCCTCTGGCTGGACGCCCGCAACAACCCCCTCACCGTGATCGTCGCCAAGGACGGCTACGCCCCGACAGTGGCCACCGTCAAGGTCGTCAAGAAGGGAACCGTGACCACCGACTTCACCCTGAAGAAGGCCTAGAGGACACGGCGGGCCCGTCCTCCGGGGCGGGCCCGCCGCACGTCACGCCCCCAGCACCGGGTAGTCCGTGTAGCCGCGGTGGTCGCCCCCGTAGAAGGTGGCGGTGTCCGGGGCGTTGAAGGGGCCGCCCGCGCGCAGCCGCTCCGGCAGGTCCGGGTTGGCCAGGAACAGCACTCCGTACGCGACGATGTCGGCCACTCCCTCCTCGATCAGGGCGAGTGCCTCGGGTCCGGTCGGACCCTCGCTCGCCGGGTTGAGGACGAGGGTTCCGTTGAACTGCTTGCGCAGGGACTCGGTCAGCGCCCGGTCGCCGGCCGCGCCCTCGACGAGGTGCAGATAGGCGAGCCCGAGCGGCTCGACCGCCCGCACCAGCGCGCTGTACGTGGCCTCGGGTGCGGGCTCGTCGATGTCGTTGTACGGGTTGCCGGGCGAGAGGCGGATCGCGGTGCGGGCGGCACCGATCTCGGCGGCGACGGCGCGCACGGTCTCCAGGGCGAACCGGATCCGGCCCTCCACGGAGCCGCCCCACTCGTCGGCGCGCAGGTTGGAGTTGGGCGCCAGGAACTGGTGGATCAAGTACCCGTTGGCGCCGTGCAGCTCCACGCCGTCGAAGCCGGCGTCCACGGCGGCCCGCGCCGCGGTGGCGAAGTCGGCGATCGTCGCCCGGACCTCGGTGTCGGTCAGCTCGCGCGGGGTGACGAAGTCCTTCGCGCCCTCGTGGGTGAAGACCTGTCCCGTGGCGGCGACCGCGGAGGCGCCGACGGGGGTGAGCCCGTCGGGCAGCAGGACCGGGTGGCCGATCCGGCCGGTGTGCAGGATCTGGGCGAATACCCTGCCGCCCTTGTCGTGCACGGCGTCGGTGACCTTGCGCCAGGCGGCGATCTGCTCGTCGCTGTGCAGGCCCGGGGTGCTGGGGTATCCCTGACCGACCACCGACGGCTGGATGCCCTCGGTGATGAGGAGCCCGGCGGAGGCGCGCTGCGCGTAGTACTCGACCGTCAGCTCCGTCGGCACCCCGCCCTCGCCCGCCCGGCTGCGGGTCATCGGCGCCAGCGCGATGCGGTTGGCGAGCGGGGTGCCTGCCAGGTCGAGCGAGTCGAATGCGGTGGTCATGAGAAGCCCCCAGGAAGGAGATGCGCGGTCGGGCGGAAGGAGAGGTACGTGGTCGGCCAACCAAAACTATGTGGTCGGCCAAGCATCTGCGACGTGCGCCACTGTAGCGTATTACTTGGCCGGCCAAGGTAAAGTTGGCAGGAAGCCGCATCCGGCAGCCGCAGGGCCGCCCCGCACCACCCGAGGAGCCCCCGATGACCTTCGATCCCGCCTGTACCGAGCTGCCCAGCGCCGCCCGCGGCGGCCCGGTCAGCCATGCCGTGTCCCGGGTCGCGCGGCTCCACCGGATCGCGGCGGGCAAGCTGCTCAAGGGGGCGGGCCTCTACCCCGGCCAGGAGTTCCTGATGATGTACCTCTGGGACGCGGGGGCGGTCCGGCAGTCCGAGGTGATCAAGGCGGTCGACCTGGACCCCTCCACCGTCACCAAGATGCTCCAGCGCCTGGAGCAGTCCGGCCACGTCCGCCGCAGCCCCGACCCGGCCGACCGCAGGGCCGTCCTGGTCGAGGCCACCGACAACAGTTGCGCGCTGCTCTCCGAGGTGGAACAGGCCTGGACGAATCTGGAGGAGCACACGCTCGCGGGCCTGGACGCCGGGGAACGCAAGGAGTTGGCCAGGCTGCTGGCCAGGGTCGAGGAGAACCTCTGCCGGGAGACGGCGGACTGCCCGGAGAGCCGCTGACGGGTCTCAGCCCCCCAGCACGTCCAGCGCGCGGTCCACGTCGGACTCGGTGTTGTAGAGGTGGAAGGCCGCTCGCAGGTTGCCGGCCCGGTCGGAGACCATCACCCCCGCGCGCTCCAGTTCCGGCGCCCGGTCCCCCAGTCCGGGTGCCCCGACGACGGCCGTCGTCCCGGGGACCGGCTTGTGCCCCAGCGCTTCCAGCCCCTCCCGGAACCGGGCCGCGAGCCCGGTGGCGTGGTCGTGCAGGGCGTCGACGCCGATCTCGTTCAGCAGCGCGAGGGAGTGCTCGGCACCGTGGTACGGAAGGAACGCGGGCGGCTCGTCGTAGCGGCGGGCGTCCGGGGCGAGCTCCCGGACCGGCTCGTACAGACTGTTCCACGAGTCCGCCGCCGCGACCCAGCCCGCGAAGACCGGCGGCAGCGACCCCTGCGCCTCCTCGGTGACCGTGAGGAACGACGTGCCCCGCGGGCAGAGCAGGAACTTGAAGCCGGCGGTGACCGTGTAGTCGTACGCCCCCGCGTCCAGCGGGAGCCAGCCCGCGGACTGGGTCGCGTCCAGCAGCGTACGGGCGCCGTGGGCGGCCGCCGCGGCGCGCACCGCGTCCAGATCGGCGAGCCGGCCGTCGGCGGACTGCACCGAGGAGAAGGCGACGAGCGCGGTCCCCTCGCGCACCGCGTCGGCGAGTTCCGGCAGCGGGACGTACCGCATCCTGAGGTCACCGCGGACCGCGAACGGGCTGGTGACCGAGCTGAACTCCCCCTCGGGCGCGAGCACTTCGGCTCCGGCCGGCAGCGATGTCGCGATCAGGCCCACATGGACGGCCACGGAGCTGCCGACCGCGACCCGCCCGGCCCCGACACCGGCGATCCGCGCGAAACCGTCCCGGGCCCGGTCCACCGCCTCGAAGTCGCCCGCACCGGCCCTGCGGCCGGTGGCGTTCTCCTCGGCGAGCGCCTTCACGGCGTCGACGGTGCGACGGGGCAGCAGCCCGCAGGAGGACGTGTTGAGGTAGGCGGTCTCCGGCGCGAACTCGGCGGCCACCGCACGGCTGAGCGAAGAGATCATCATGAACCCAGCCTGAAGGCCCCTTAACTCATAGTCAATTACCAAGAGTTAAGGGGTACGCCCAAGCAATGCTTATAAGTGCAGCGTGCGACGGTCAGGCGTTGCTTCCGGCCTGCGGAACCTCGCACGCCCCGTCGGCGTCGCACGCCGCCCCGTCCTCACCGATCACGGTCAGCGGGCGGTCCTTCCACGCCTGCTCCAACGCCTGGGCGAAGACCTCGGCGGGCTGGCCGCCGGAGATCCCGTAGCGCCGGTCGAGCACGAAGAACGGCACCCCGTTGGCGCCCAGTTCGGCCGCCTCCCGCTCATCGGCCCGCACCTCGTCCGCGTACGCCTGCGGATCGGCGAGCACCGCGCGCACCTCGTCCGCGTCGAGCCCTGCCTCGACAGCCAGCTCGGCGAGCACCTCGTCGTCGTAGACGGACCGCTCCTCGGCGAAGTTCGCCCGGTAGGCCAGGCTCAACAGCTCGTCCTGACGGCCGCGGGCCTTCGCCAGGTGCAGCAGCCGGTGGATGTCGAAGGTGCTGCCGTGGTCACGGCCCTCGGTGCGGTAGCCGAGCCCTTCGGCCTGCGCGTTGGCCGCGACGTTCGCCTCCATGGAGCGCGCTTCCTCGGGGCTCCGGCCGTACTTCTGCGCCAGCATGTCGATGACCTGACCGGTGTCGCCCTTGGCGCGCCCGGGGTCCAGCTCGAAGGAGCGGTGGACCACCTCGACCTCGTCGCGGTGGGCGAACCCCGCCAGGCCCTTCTCGAACCGGGCCTTGCCGATGTAGCACCACGGGCAGGCGATGTCGCTCCAGATCTCGACGCGCATGACTCTTCTTCTCTCCAGGCTCTCGTGCGGCTGCTCCCGCAGCACGGAGGGACCCTCCGCTCAGGACCGAACGCTCGCCGGGGTGCCGGCCATTCCCCGGGCCACACCCCTCGGCCGGAGAGCGGTCCGGCTACAGGACCGTTCGGCCCATCGGGCGGGGCAGAGGTTCCAGCGCACCGGCGTCGCGGAGGCGCACGTAGGCGTCCACGACGGCCTCGATGTCCCCGGGCGGCGCGACATCGAGGAGTACACCCGCCCCGCTCAGCTCCCTGCGGGCCACGCCCACCCCGGCGGGAGCCAGTGCCGCGCGCCCCGGGGAGAGGTAGGCGAGCCGGCCGACGCTCAGGTGGGAGAGCGTGTAGTCGAAACCGGCCCGGTCCTCCAGGGCGTCGAGCAGCTCGTCGTCGGTCACGTCGCCGAAGTCCGGCTGCCAGATGTCCGCGATCAGTGCGAGGAGTGCGGTTTCGGGGACCTCGGCGCCGTCCGGGGAGACGACCGCCAGCACGACGGCCTGGGTCACGTACTCCGACTCGCCGCCACCGTGCCCGGAGATGCTGATCTCCCACCCCGGTTCGCCGGCGCTCGACAGGCGCAGACCCGCCCCGTCCGAGGTCTCCGGGGAGTCGTGGTCGGCCTGCAGCGCGGCCGCCAGCTCCGCCTCGTCGGGCCGAAGCTCCGTGGGGCGGCCGCAGGTGTGGTGCCGGGTCCAGGTCGACCGCCCCGCCGGGGCGGAGGAGGCCGTCGGAAGAAGCGCGGGAAGCGCGTCCAGCATCGCCTTCCAGCGTCCCGCGAGCTCCTGGGATGCCTCCTTCCGGGGGCCCCAGAAAACCCGCACCACACGTCTCATGCCCTGCCTCCACTGTGGTGAGCCGTCGCGGAGCCCGCCCGTCAGCCCGCCCGGCGACAGTACTGCCCGGGGGCCGTTCCGTACTCCCGCTTGAACGCCTCGGCGAAGGCGGACTCCGAGGTGGAGCGGGTGCGTCGGGCGAGCGACCGCAGGGCCGACCGGCCGCGCACGGCGGTGTACCGGCTCAGCATGTGAGCCCTTCCCCGCCCGCTCCGGTGCCCACCCACGCCGGTGCCCCCGCCCTCCGTGGCCGGAGGGCGGGGGCACCGGGGTGGGTGGTCGGGTCAGCTGCCGTCGCGCAGGTCCGCGAGGCCCGTCGCGCGGAACTCGATCCGGTCGAAGGAGACCTCGCAGCCCTCGCCCGTGGGCGACTGGGCGAGGAAGCCGATGGACGCGGTCGCGGCCCGTTCCGGGGCGCCGAGGGCGAAGACGCGGACGAAGGTCCACTTCTCGCCGTCGGGTGAGGCGTGGCAGGCGAAGGCGTTGCCGGTGCGGCTCAGGCGCAGCCAGTAGGTGTCGCCGTCCACGACGAAGGAGTTGACGTCGTCGGAGTGGCCGCGCGTGACGACCGTGCAGACGGTGGGGCGGTCCGGGGAGAGCTCCAGGCAGACCTTGGCCCACTCCCGGTCGCCGACGTGGAGGTAGAGGACCCCCGCGTCGAAGGCGGCGGCGAAGCCGACGCGCACCCGGGCGATCAGCTGGAAGTCGCCCGTCGGGGCGGGGCCCAGGAGGCGGGGTGCGTCGCTCTCCGTGTCGAGGGCGGCGCCGCCCGGCGGGACGAAGCGGTCCTGGCGGGCGCCCGCGCGGCCGGTGAGCACGCCGTCCTCGTAGTTCCAGCCGGTTGCGGGGCCGAACGGTTCCAGGGCGAAGGGGAGTTCGGGGAGGGTCAGGGTCATGCGGAGTGTCCGTTCACGCGGCGGGGCAGGCCCAGCGGGTTGTCGTCGCGGAGCTCCGGGGGGAGCAGCGCATCGGGGGTGGTCTGGTAGGTGACCGGGCGCAGCCAGCGCTCGATCGCGGTGGCGCCGACCGAGGTGGAGGTGGAGGTGGTGGCCGGGTAGGGGCCGCCGTGGTGCTGGGCGGGGGCGACCGCGACGCCGGTCGGCCAGCCGTTGACCAGGACGCGTCCGGCCAGCGGGGTGAGCGCGGCCAGCAGTGCGGCGGCGCTGTCGTCGGTCTCCTCGGTGGCGATCTGGAGGGTGGCGGTGAGGTTGCCGGGGAGCCGGGACAGCACCGCGGTGATCTCGTCGTCGGAGGTGTAGCGGGCGACGACGGTGACCGGGCCGAAGCACTCCTCCAGGAGCGCGTCGTGCGGTCCCTCGGTGGCGAGCAGCTGTGCCGGTACGGTCAGGAAGCCGGCCGCGACGGTGTGTTCACCGCCCGCGCCGGGGGTGACCGGGGCCTCCACGTCCGGGAGTGCGGCCCGCTCGCTCACTCCGGCGAGGAAGGCGTCGCGCATGCGGTGGTCGAGCAGGACTCCGGCCTCGGTGTCGCTGACCGCTCCGGTGAGTGACTTCAGCAGCCGGTCGCCGCTCTCGCCCGCCGGGGCCAGGACGAATCCGGGCTTGGTGCAGAACTGGCCCGCGCCCATGGTCATCGAGCCCGCGAGCCCCGCGCCGATCTGCTCGCCGCGCTCGGCGGCGGCCGCCTCGGTGATGACGACGGGGTTGAGGGAGCCGAGCTCGCCGTGGAAGGGGATCGGCACCGGTCGCGCCGCCGCGGCGTCGAAGAGGGCGCGGCCGCCGCGGATGGAGCCGGTGAAGCCCGCGGCACTGACGAGGGGGTGCTTGACCAGTTCGACGCCCGCCTGGAACCCGTGCACGACGGTGACGACGTCCTCGGGCAGTCCGTGCTGCGCCGCGGCCCGGCGCAGGACGGACGCGCACAGTTCGGAGGTCGCGGGGTGGTCGGGGTGCGCCTTGACGACGACCGGGCAGCCGGCCGCGAGGGCGCTGGCGGTGTCGCCGCCGGGTACGGAGAAGGCGAGCGGGAAGTTGCTGGCCGCGTAGACGGCGACGACGCCGAGCGGGATCTTGTAGCGGCGCAGGTCGGGCCACGGCGGGGTGCGGGTGGCGTCCTCGTGGTCGATGTGGATGTCGAGGTACGCGCCCTCGTCGACGACCTCCGCGAAGGCGCGCAGCTGGGCCGCGGTGCGGGCGAGTTCGCCGGTCAGCCGGGCCGGGCCGAGTGCCGTCTCGGCGTCGGCGGCCTCGATGACGTGCTCGCCGGCCTCGGCGAGCAGATCGGCCGCGGTGCGCAGGAACGCGGCGCGCACGGTGCGGTCGGCCAGGGAGGCGCGTACGGCGTGCGCGGCCCGGACCGCGCGGTCGACCTCCTCCGCTGTAGCCTCCACCGCAACCTGCTCACGCGGGTTCCCGGTGCGGGGGTCGACGCTCCAGACTGGTGCTGCTGCCACCGTGTTTCCTTCCGCTCCACTGCCACACATCAGAAGTTGTTCGGTATTCTGAACAGAGTTCCTGATCGTGAATATGAAGCGACTCTATTTCCGGGCGTTCGGTGTTGGCAAGAAGTCGCAGGGTTTCGTAAGTGGGCTGGAAGGGGCGTAGGGCGATGTCGGTTGCCGAGTCTGGTGGGGCACAGGTCAAGTCCGCGGTACGGACGGTGGAGTTGCTGGAGTACTTCGCCGGACGGCCCGGCATGCACTCACTCGCCGCGGTGCAGGAGGCCGTCGGATACCCGAAGTCCAGCCTCTACATGCTGCTGCGCACGCTGGTCGAGCTGGGCTGGGTGGAGACGGACGCGACGGGGACGCGGTACGGGATCGGTGTGCGCGCGCTGCTGGTCGGCACCTCGTACATCGACGGCGACGAGGTCGTCGCCGCCGCCCGCCCGACCCTGGACCGGCTCTCCGACGACACCACGGAGACCATCCACCTCGCCAGGCTCGACGGGACGAACGTGGTCTACCTCGCCACCCGCCAGTCCCAGCACTACCTGCGCCCCTTCACCCGCGTCGGCCGCCGGCTGCCCGCGCACTCGACCTCGCTCGGGAAGGCGCTGCTGGCCACCCACAGCGACGAGCAGGTCCGCAAGATGCTCCCCGAGACGCTGCCCGCGCTGACCGAGCACACCCTGACCGACCGGGAGAGGCTCATCGAGGAGCTGCACCTGATCCGCGAGCAGGGCTACGCGGTGGACCGCGAGGAGAACACCCTGGGGCTGCGCTGCTTCGGCGTCGCTGTCCCCTACCGCACCCCGGCCCGGGACGCCATCAGCTGCTCGGTGCCGGTCGCCCGGCTCACGCCGGCGCACGAGCAGATGGTCAAGGACGCGCTGTTCGACGCGCGGGACCGGCTGACCCTCGCCACCCGGAGGCTCTGATCGTGGACGTCTCGCTGCGCCCGGTACGGGACGTCGACCTGCCGTTGTTCTTTGCCTGGATGTCCGACCCCGAGTCGGTCCGTACAGCCGCCTTCACCAGTGAGGACCCGGCCGACCGGCACGCGTTCGACGCCCACTGGGCGCGCATCCTCGCGGACCCGTCCGTCGTGGTGCGCACGGTGCTCGCGGACGGTGCGGTGGTCGGCAGCGCCGGAGCGTACGGGGCGCCGGGCGACCGGCAGGTCACCTACTGGATCGACCGGGCGCGCTGGGGCCGCGGTCTGGCCACCGCCGCCCTGGGCGCGCTGCTCGACGTCGTACCGGAACGTCCGTTGCACGCGCGCGCCGCAGCCGACAACACGGGCTCGCGGCGGGTGCTGGAGAAGTGCGGGTTCGTCGTGACGGGCGAGGACCACGGCTACGCGCACGCGCGCGGCGAGGAGACGGACGAGCTGCTGTTCACCCTGCCCGGGTAGGAACCGCCGCCCCGTCCCACGCGACAGACCAGCGGTCTGCCGCGGAATCCGCCATGACCATCGGGCCCTCGAACACCACTCCGATAACATGCTCGAATTCATGGCGATTGACCTCATCGTTCACACCTCACCGAGGACACCTGCCGCCCGGCGCGACAAGTGACCTATGGCGTGACGTACTCCACCAACATCTAACAAATCGGCCAAAATCTTGATACCTATAGCATCGCGGGTGTTTTCGCGAATAACCAACGGAATTGCGCCCGGTGCCTGGCGTCGGCCGAAGACGGCACTGTGGGCCGCGGCGGCCGTGGTGGGTCTCGGATTCCTCGTCGCTCTGGAGATCGCGGCACGTCACTACGGTCTGCCGGGGCCGATCGCCAGCCAGGCGCGAGAGGCGATATTCGCCCCCGCCTCCGGGTTCCTGCTGTACGCCAGCATGGGCCTGATGATGGTGGTGCTCACCTGGCGCCAGCGGTTCATCGCCGTCGGGACCGCGATCGGTATCGACCTCGTCATCCTGCTGGTGCGCTGGGTGGCCGACGCGCCGGTGACCCACGGCCACCCCTTCGGCAGCGGCGCGCTGTGGGTGATCCTGGGATGCGCGGTCATCGCCGTCACCCGCCGCACCGGGCCCGAACGCCTCCTGCTGCTCAAGGGCGTCGCACTGGGTCTGCTGCTGGTGACCGGCCGCAAGACCGGTGACACCTGGTTGCTCATCACCTCGAAGACCCGCCCGCTGGTGCTCGACCAGTACGTGGCGACCGCCGACCACGCGCTGGGCAACCCCTCGTGGCTGGTGGGCCGGCTGGTCAGGTCCACCGGATCGTTCGGCGAGGTCTTCCTCAACTCCGTCTACACCCAGCTCGCGGTGGCCGCGGTCGTCGTCGCGCTGTACCAGCTGCGCAACGTGGCAACCGAACGCCGCTTCCCGGCCCACCATCTGGTGCGCACCTTCCTGGTGATCGGCCTCCTCGGGCCGGCCATCTACATGATCTACCCGGTCGTCGGACCGGTCTTCGCCTACGGTGCCGACGGCGGACACTGGGCCGTGGCCAACCTGTGGCCCGACGCGATGCCGCCGGGCAGCGGCCCGCAGCACATGCCGTTCGACGACTTCACCCCGCGCAACTGCATGCCCAGCCTGCACACGGCGTGGGCCACCACGATCTTCATCCATTCCCGCAAGGGCCCCCGGTTCCTGCAGTTCGCGGGCGCGTTCTGGCTGGTCGCCACACTCGCCGCGACGCTGGGCTTCGGCTACCACTACGGCATCGACATCATCACCGGTGTCATCTTCACCCTCACGATCGAGACGGCCCTGCGCTCGCTCGAACGCGGCTGGGACCGGTCCGGGACCCAGCTGGTCGCCTACGGGACCACGGTCTTCGCCGCGATCCTGGTGGCCGCCCGTTACATGCCGACGCAGATGGCCGCGCATCCGTGGCTGTTCGGCCCGCTGCTCATCCTGGCGATGGCCTCGGTGATCTACGCGTATGTGCGGACCACCCGGCAATGGGACCCGAAGCCCGCACCGGCGGTGCGCCGGCCGGAGCTGCAGCCCGAACTGGTCTGAGCCGCTGCGGCGTTCCGTCTCCGCCGGACGGCGGAGACGGATCGTCGCCGGGCAGGACGTGCCGTGACCGGCCGCGCGGCAGCGTGGGTGCCATGACACGGACACCTCTCGCACCGGAAGCCGCCACCCCGGTCACCGACCGCCTCCGCACCTCGCTGCGTACTGTCGCGATCATCTCCTGCCTGCCCTACATCGTCCTCAAGGTCGCCTGGATCTCGGGCAGTCACCTCGGCATCCCGGCCGACAGCTCGCTCCTCGACCACCGCACCACGATGGCTGTCGCGAACGGGGCGTCGGTCCTGATGGACAGCGCCGTCGTGGTCATCGCCCTGCTGCTCACCCAGGCCTGGGGCCGGCGCGTACCCGCCTGGCTGCTCGCCCTGCCGATGTGGGTGGCGACCGGCCTGCTGCTGCCGATCATGGCCGGCTACCCGCTCCAGCTGCTGGTCCAGGTCCTGGGCGGGAAGACCGTCAACAAGGGCGACGTGGGCCGCCCCTTCCTGGACGAGTGGGTCTTCGGCGTCGTCTACACCGGCTTCATCATCCAGGGGCTGGCCCTCGGCACCCTGTTCGCCCTGTACGCCAAGGACCGCTGGGGGCACCTCTGGCAGGGCACGCTGCGCGAACTGCCCGACAGCCCCACCGCTCCCGCGCTGCGGGCCGCAGCCGTCGCCGCCTCGCTGATCGCGCTGGTGCCCGGCACCCTGCATCTGCTCTGGGCCGCCGGATCGACGGCCGGCCTCAACGAGGGCCGGATCCGGGAGCGCACCAGCGGCTCCGCGGTGCTCGAAGCGGTCTTCGCCCTCTTCGTCGTCACCGCCGTCGTCGGCATCCTGCTCCTCGCCTTCCGTCGCAGTTCGGCGCTGCCACTGTGGGCGCCGCTCGCTCTGGCCTGGGGCGGCTCCGGAGCGACGGCCTGCTGGGGCGGCTGGATGAGCATCGCCTCGCTGAGCGACGTCGACGAGATCGCCGATCAGCCCACTGCCACCCTGGTGCTGATCTACGCTGTGCAGATGCTGGTCGGGACGCTGGTGATGACGCTGGGCGCGTACTTCCTGGTGGAGCGCTCGGCCGCGACCCGGCCTGCGGCCCGCCGGGCGTGACGCCACTGCTCGGCCGGCGGGCCCGGCAGCGCTGGCTGCACCTGATCATCGGCGGCGCCCTGCTGATGCCGTACTTCCTCGTCGGCACGGTGATCGTCGGTCTGTACCGTCCCGAAGCCAACGTCTTCAGCTCGCCGGTCAACCAACTGATCGCGTTCGCCTACGCCCTGCCGATGGCCGCGGTCACCGCGCTCCTGCCGCTCGCCCGTCCGCTCTCGGTGGCCGCCGCCCGCTCCCTGTGCGGTCTGCCGGCGGACCGGCCGCTCGCGGACGGGCCCGCCAGGACCCGGCAGGCCAGGGTCCGTTCGGCGGCCTGGTTCACCCTGCACGTGGGGCTCGGCGGTGTCATCAGCGGCATGACACTGTCGCTGGTGCCGTTCGCCGTGGGCGTCATCGGGCTGCCGTTCTTCGCGACCGTGCGGGACTCCCCCGTGCTGGACCTGCCCTCGGCGCTGGACCGCACATGGGTCCTCGTCGCGGCCCCCTTCGCCGGGATCGCCATGCTGGTGGCCCTGGCCGGCTGCGCGGCGGCGGCCGGGGCGCTGCTGGCGAACCGGGCGCCGGTGCTGCTCGGCCCGACCCCGGACGACCGGCTGGCCGCGGCCGAACGCCGTGCGGCCGAACTGGCGGTCCGCAACCGGCTGGCCCGCGAACTGCACGACTCGGTCGGCCACGCGCTCAGCGCCGTCACCCTCCAGGCGGGCGCGGCCCGCAGGGTGCTGGACAGCGATCCGGAGTTCGTCCGGGCCGCGCTGACCGCGATCGAGGAGACGACCCGGCGCACGGTCGGCGAACTCGACACCGTGCTGGGGCTGTTGCGCCGGGACGACGACGGGGCCGGGGCGCCGGACGCACCGTCCGGCCCGGGACTCGACGCGCTGGACGGCCTGCTCGCGCACTGCGGGCTGCCCGTCGCGCACACCGCCGACGGTGATCCGGGCGCCGTCCCCCGGGCCGTGTCCCGCGAGGCGTACCGGATCGTGCAGGAAGGACTGAGCAACGCGCTGCGGCACGGCGGGCGCGGAGAACCGGTGCGGCTGCGGGTCACGGTGGGCGCCGGGGAGCTGGACATCGTCCTGGACAGTCCGCTGCCCGAACGGCCGGCGGCGGTGCGCCCCGGCGGCGGCCGCGGGCTGCACGGCATCGCCGAACGGGCCGTCCTGCTCGGTGGCCGTACCGAGGCCGGACCGCACGACGGCGGGTGGCGGCTGACCGCCCGCCTCCCCCTGCCCACCCCCGCACAGGAGCAGCGATGAGCACACCGGTCCGTATCGTCCTCGCCGACGACGAACGCATGGTCCGCACCGCCCTGCGGGTCATCCTGGACGCCGAGACCGGCCTGGAGGTCGTGGGCGAGGCGTCGACGGGCGCGGAAGCCGTCTCCGTGGTGCGTGAACTGCGCCCCGACGTGGTGCTGATGGATGTGCGGATGCCGGAGATCGACGGGATCCGGGCGACGGAGCAGATCCTGGCCACACTCGACCCGGCCCCGCGCATCGTCGTCGTCACCACCTTCGAGAACGACGCCTATGTGTACGAGGCGCTGCGCGCAGGGGCGGCGGGCTTCCTGCTGAAGCGGGCGGCGGCCGAGGACCTGGTGCAGGCGGTTCGGCTGGTGGCCCGCAGCGACTCGCTGCTCTTCCCCTCCGCGGTACGGGGTCTGGCCGCCGCGTACGGGAAGCGGCAGCCGTCCGCCGCGCCGCCGTGGGCGGCCAGGCTCACCGACCGGGAGGCGGGCGTACTGCGGCTGATGGCGAGCGGCCTCACCAACGCGGAGATCGCCGCCCGGCTGCGGGTGGGCCCGGCGACGGCGAAGAGCCATGTGGCGGCCGTCCTCGCGAAGACCGGCGCCCGGGACCGCACCCAGGCGGTCATCGCGGCGTACGAGTCGGGGTTCATCACTCCGGGCTGACCCGGCGGGCGCGGCGGCAATGATGAGGAATGGGTGAGAAGCGGCACAACCGGGAACGCGGTGCGGCCTCCCGCTCGTCCCTCCAGCGGGATGAACAAGACGATCAGGCGCGCCTCGGTCTTCTCCCTGCTGCTGGTCCTCGCCCTCCTGGGGCGGGCGACCTGGGTGCAGGCGTACCAGGCCCGGGCGCTCGCAGACGACGACCACAACCGGCGGAACACCATCGCGCAGTACGCGCAGCCGCTCGGCGACATCATCGTGGCCGGCTCCCCGGTCACCGGATCGAAGAAGACGGAGGGCAGCGATCTCGCGTACAAACGCACCTACAAGGAGGGCAGCCGCTACGCGGCCGTCACCGGTTACGGCTCGCAGGCGTACGGCTCCACCCAGCTCGAAGGGATCTACAGCGACGTGCTGGACGGCACCGACACCCGGCTGAAGAACCCGCTGGACGCGCTGACCGGCAAGCAGAGCGCGCCCGGCAACGTGCTGACGACGATCGACCCGGACGTCCAGAAGGCGGCGTCCGACGCTCTCGGTGACGACAAGGGCGCGGCCGTCGCGATCGACCCGCGGAGCGGGCAGATCCTGGGGATGGTCTCCTCCCCGTCGTACGACCCCTCCGACATCAGCGGGACGACGGACGGCGACGCCTGGCAGAAGCTGCTCGCCGACCCGGACAAGCCGCTGGTCAACCGCGCGCTGCGGCAGCCGCTGGCGCCGGGTTCGACGTTCAAGCTGGTGGTGGCATCGGCCGCGCTGGAGAACGGGCTGTACAGCTCGGTCGACGAGCCCACCAAGAGCCCCGTTCCGTACACGCTGCCCGGGACCAGCACCGTCCTCAGGAACGAGAGCGCCTCCGCCCCCTGCGAGAACGCGACGCTGCGCGTGGCGCTCCAGTACTCCTGCAACAACGTCTTCGGCAAGGTCGCCGCCGATCTCGGCCAGGACAAGGTGCGGGCGATGGCGGAGAAGTTCGGCTTCAACACCGAGAAGCTCGATGTGCCGGTACGGGCCTCGAAGAGCATCTACCCGTCCGGGATGGACAAGGCGCAGACGGCGCTGAGCGGCATCGGCCAGTTCGAGGTCACCGCGACACCGCTGCAGATCGCGATGGTCTCCGCGGCCCTCGCCAACGACGGCGAGCTGGCCGCACCGCACATGGTCTCCAAGGTGACGGACGCGGACGGCGGCACACTGGAGGACTTCGTGGACGGTGACACGAAGCGGATCGTGTCCTCGTCCACGGCCGAGCAGTTGCGCAGCGCCATGGTGACCGTCGTGGAGAAGGGCACCGGCACCAACGCCCGGATCGACGGGGCCGAGGTGGGCGGCAAGACGGGCACCGCGGAGAACGGCGTGGACAACGGCAACACCCCGTACGCGTGGTTCACCTCGTACGCGAAGGACGACTCCAGTGGCCAGGAGGTCGCCGTCGCCGTGATCGTGGAGGACTCGGGTTCGGCGGCGTCGGAGGTCAGCGGCAACGGTCTCGCGGCCCCGATCGCCCAGAAGATGATGAAGGCCGCGCTCCAGCGGTAGGCGTCACACGACAACGTCCCGGCACCCCGCCCCGGAGTGCCGGGACGTTGTCGTGCGACGGGCCCTCTTCCTCTTTTGTTACGTACCCGCGTCGAAGCGCTTCCGTGACGCGCTGGTACGCTCTCGCCCCGCCCGCCCGCCGTGGGCGGCGGCTGGGAACGTACACAATCCGACCACGCGGGCACCGGGATGCGAGCGCGGAGATGAGGTAGCTGTGGGCACATCCATCGACCATGCGGATGCCGCTGCCGCCGAGTTCCACGAGTTCTTCGAGGCCCATTACGCCGAACTCGCCCGGCTGGCCCATCTGCTGACCGGTGACGCCGATGCCGCCGACGATCTGGCGGCCGACGCACTGCTGGCGCTCTGGCACCGCTGGGACCGGGTCCGGAACGCCGACCATCCCGTGGCGTACGCGCGCGGCGTCGTCGCCAACATGGCGCGGACCCGGATCCGCAGCGCGGTGCGCGAGCGGCGCCGGATCGCGCTGTTCTGGGCACCGCGCGGTGGCGATGACGCGGTGGACGATCCGGACGTGTCGGCGGTCGTCGACGTCCAGGGGGCGCTGCGCAGGCTGCCGTTCCGCAAGCGCGCCTGTGTGGTGCTGCGGCACGCCTTCGACCTCTCGGAGCGGGACACCTCGCTGGTGCTCGGGATCTCGGTGGGTACGGTGAAGAGCCAGACCTCGCGTGCCGTCGCGGAACTGCAGCGGATCCTGGGTCCGGAGACGTCCGCCGCCGCGCAAGTGCAGGCGGTCGTCGCGGCGCAGCCCAGCGGAGGAGACCGGTGAAGGACGAGGAGCTGTCCGTGCGGCTGCGGGAGGCCGCCCAGGCGCACCGCCCCGACCGGGAGCGGATGCTGGCCCGGGTGGAGCGCGGCATGGCCGGGGGCCGCCCGCCGGCCCGGGTGGTGCGCCCGCGGCGTGCCCCCGCGCCGTGGCTGCGGGTCGCGGGTGCGACGGCCGCGGTCTGCGGGGTGCTGGCGTTCGGTGCGGTCGCCGTCACCTCCGCCGGTGAGGACGGATCGCGGGGCACACGCGTGGCCGCGCCTCCTCCCACCCCGTCCGTGACACCGCCCGCGGCCCTCGGCTCGCTGCGTACCGAGGACGGGCCGCTGTGGACGGACGGGGTCGTGGACCCGCACTCCAACGCGTACTGGGCGCAGAGCAACGTGACGCTGCGGACGGCCGAGCCGCTGTCCTCGCTCACCGTGGAGCTGCGGATCGCCCTCACCGGCGGGGTGACCAGCACCGGTTCCTGGCGCTCGCTGCCGGCGAAGGACTTCACCGTGTCAATGACGGAGGACGGCGGCCATCTCGTCTACCGGTGGGCGCTGA
This sequence comes from Streptomyces sp. NPDC050422, assembly GCF_044458665.1. Taxonomy (NCBI): domain Bacteria; kingdom Bacillati; phylum Actinomycetota; class Actinomycetes; order Kitasatosporales; family Streptomycetaceae; genus Streptomyces; species Streptomyces sp. NPDC050422. The sequence goes on along the minus strand of NZ_JBITIE010000023.1, from coordinate 19,517 downwards.
GGGTGGGCCGGACCGTGCCGGCGGGTACCCACACGTTCGCCGGGCAGTACAACCACGCGGAGGGCGCCCGCGACGCGACGGGCGACTACCTGACCGCGCACGCGGTCCGCACCACGGGTGAACGGTCCGCTGTGGGCGACCACTTCGGCCCGGACCGCTGACCGGACGGACGAGCGGAAAGAAGACGGCGAAACCCGGCAACCCCTGCCCCCGCGGTGGCGACCAAGGAGCGCAACACTCCCCCACCACCGAGGAACGGGACATCGGCATGAAGAAACGAGCCGCACTGCACGGCAGCCACGCACGGCGCTCCGGCCGCCGCCGCATGATCGCCGCTTCGGCCACCGCGCTGGCCGTCACCGGCGCCGCACTCAGCACCGGCCTGCTGGTCCAGTCGGCCGGCGCGGCCCCCCGCCGCCGCGGCCGCCGCGTGGCCGACGCCGTCGGGTTCGCAGGCCGTCTCGGCGACCATCAAGGTCTCGGGGACGTACGACGGCAAGCTGAAGCGCTTCTACGGGAGCGGGGACCTCGGGGACGGCGGCCAGGACGAGGGTCAGGACCCGATCTTCGAACTGGCCGACGGGGCGGTCCTGAAGAACGTCGTCGTGGGCTCGCCGGCCGCCGACGGCATTCACTGCAAGGGCAGTTGCACGATCCAGAACGTGTGGTGGGAGGACGTCGGCGAGGACGCGGCGTCCTTCAAGGGCACCTCGTCGGGCGCCACGTACAAGGTGACCGGCGGCGGCGCCAGGAAGGCCGACGACAAGGTCTTCCAGTTCAACGGCGCGGGCACGCTGACCATCAGCGGGTTCCAGGTCTCGGACTTCGGCAAGCTCGTGCGCTCCTGCGGCAACTGTTCCAAGCAGTACAAGCGCACGATCGCGGTCAGCGACGTCGATGTGACGGCGCCGGGCAAGGCCCTGGTCGGGATCAACACCAACTACGGGGACACCGCGACGCTGAAGTCGGTCCGGATCCACGGCGACAGCAGCAAGAAGATCAAGCCGTGCGTCCGCTACACGGGCAACGACGACGGTGACGAGCCGACGGAGACGGGCAGCGGGCCGGACGGCACGTACTGCAAGTACAGCAGCTCGGACATCAGCTACAACTGAGCGAAGGTGACGGGAGTCCCGCCGGACCGGTCCGGCGGGGCTCCCGTCATGCGGTGGCGCGTCCTACGCGTACGGACGCCAGTCACCGAGCCAGCCGGCGGGGGTGTGCAGGCGCGCCTGGGACGCCGTCAGCCGGGGGCGGTTGGCGGGGACGGTGACGCGCGCGCCGGGGCCGGTGCTGCGGTACTCCGCGAACCGCTGTTCCTGCCAGGGGAAGCCCGCGGCCATGGTCCCGTACGGCTCGTCCGTGTCGGTCCCGGCGTCGAGGTGGCTGTCACGGACGGTCAGCATCGGGTGCGCGGTGAGGTCGGAGGAGGGCACCCAGGGGCGGGCCAGCTTGAAGTACCCGTTGGGCGCGGCGCTGGTGATGCGGGAGCGCACCACCAGGTAACCGTGCGGGTTGGCTCCGGCGGTGCTCGGCGCGAAGACGAAGCCGTACGGCGCGGACGCCAGGTCGGTGCGGGTCAGGGTACGGAAGTGGCAGCGGTCGAGGACGGCGGTGGCGCGGCCGAAGACGAAGTCGACGTCACCTTCGACGTAGCAGTCGCGGTAGTACTGGCGGGCGAAGGCGGTGAGGGCGAGGGAGTCGGCGTACAGGGTGTCCTGGTGGCCCAGGAAGCGGCAGCCGTAGAACGCCGAACGGTCGCCCTGCACCTTGATGGCGACGGCCTGGGTGCCGGTGTATTCGGGGTGGTCGGCACGCAGCCAGTCGTTGGCGAAGGTCAGGCCGTGGGCGGTGAGTCCGGCGGGCCGGGCGGTGACGGTGGCGGATCCGCTGGTGCCGTACGTCCCCGAACCGTCGGGCCGGGGGGTGCCGTTGGCGTTGGCGTACACGATGACGGTGTCGTGCGGGTCGCCGCTCGCGCCGATGAGGGTGAGACCGGTCCGGTCGGCCGGGATGTCGACCGTCTCGCGGTAGGTGCCCGGGGCGATCACCAGGGTGCGGCCGATGCCGGTCGCGGCGTCCACGGCGGACTGGACGGTGGCGTGGTCGCCCCTGCCGTGGGCGTCGACGTACAGGGCACCGGCGTCGAGGCGTCGGGACGGTGAGCCGTAGCGTCCGAAGGGGCGGTGGCCGCCGGGCCGGCCGTGGGCGTGCGCGGTGGGGGCCGCGCCGAGTGCGAGGGCGGCGCTGCCGCCCGCGAGCAGGGTCAGGGCACTGCGTCTGCTGGGCATGGGCGGTACTTCCCTACTTCCTTAGGGGTCGCGACTTCCTCAGGGGTCGCGACTTCCTCAGGGGTCGCGCGACGGGGCGGGCGGGCCCCCGCCGGTGCCGGGAAGGCACCGGCGGGAAGCCCGCCGGTTCGGGGCGGTCGGTGGTCAGTCGCGCCGTCAGGCGCCGGGAATCCGGCCGGCACCCGCCTTGAGGCCGACGAGCAGGGGCACGAGCAGCGGGTGGTCGACCCTGGTGCGCAGGGTCGGCGTCCAGCCGGCGCCGGTGGTGAGCTGCTCCGCGGGGACACCCGCGTTGTGGACGGCGACGAGGTCCGTCCGGCGGCCGTTGACGTAGTTGTCGGAGGCGGTGAGCGAGGACTCCGACCACTTCTTGAGGATCTTGGCCTTGTCGAACTCACCGCTGAGGCTGAACGCGTTGTGCTCGGCGACGAGCTGGGACTTGGCGCCGATGCCGTACGTGTAGCCGTAGACGCTGCCCTTGGTTGCGACGAAGTGGTTGTTGTACGAATCGACCTGGCCGAAACGGACGCGGGGGGCGCGCTCGTTCACGTCCTTGAAGAGGTTGTGGTGCAGGGTGACCCGGAGCTTGCCGCTGTCGGTCGCGCCGGCGCCGTCGCTGTTGCCGATGAGCATCGTCTTGTCGTGGTCCTTGAGGACGTTGTACGAGACGGTGACGAGGTCGGCGCCCTTGACGATGTCGAAGAGCCCGTCGTGCTGCTGGTACAGCTCGTTGAAGTAGCGCGGCTGGTCGGCGTCGTGGCGGTCCCCGTCGCTGAAGGTGTTGTGGTCGACCCAGACGTGGTCGGAGCCGTAGACGACGAGGTTGTCGTACTCGGAGTTCCAGTGGCCGGTGTCGCCGTCCGTGGGGTCCCACTGGGGGAAGCAGTCGTAGGTGTCCTCGAACGAGATGTTCCGGACGATGACGTTGGAGACGTTCTGGATCTGGAGACTGGCGCCGATGACCGTCGCGTCCTTGCCGACACCGACGAGCGTGGTGTTGGACGGAACGTAGACGTTCACCGCGGCCTTCTGCAGCTTGGCGGAGGCGAGCCGTGCGTCCTCCAGGGGGCCCGAGGGAACCTCGGTGCGGCCCCAGGTGGCCGGGTCGTAGGCGGCGAGGTACTTGTCCAGGGTGTAGCCGTCGGTCTGGTATGCGTCGCAGTCGATCGGGGTGCCCGCGGCGTCGGAGTTCCCGTGGACGGTGCCGTCGATCTTGATGATCTTCGGGGCGTCGCCCGCGTCCTCGAAGGCGGCGATGAGCTCGGCCCGGTTGCTCACGGTGTAGATGTGGTCGGGGGTGGCGGTGGCGCCGCCGGTGGTGGAGCCGTCGGCCGCGGCCCAGCCGTCGCCCTTGGCGAGGACGGCGCGGTCGATGCCCTTGTGGTGGCCGGGACCGCCCGGGTGCCCGGTGGCCTGGGCGGGGACGGACACGGCGAGCGCCAGGGAGGCGCAGCCCATCACCAAGGCAATGGCGCGGGCATGACAGATGCGTGCGGGCATGGCGGATCCTTCGGTGGTGAGGTGAGGTGAAAGGAGAAGAGGAGGAACGGGCGGGGCGGCCGGGGTCAGGCCTGCGGCCAGGTGATCCATTCGAACGGGATCGCGGAATCGGTGCGCCGTACGTCGCGCGGGGCGAGTACCTTCCCGGCCACGAGGGCCCGGGCGACGAGACGCGCGACCTCGACGGCGCCGCGGGGCTGGAAGTGCGTGTTGTCCTGTCGCCCGTCGGGGTAGTTGGGCGACTGTCCCGGCTCCAGCCAGTTGAAGTACTCCAACGTGCCTTCGGAGCCGAGTTCCTGCCAGCGCGCGAGGGTGAGCGCCTGGAGGTCGAGCAGCGGTACGCGCTCCTCGGCGGCGAGCGCGCGCACCGCGGCCGGGTAATCGCCGTGAGTGGGCTTCGCCGTACCGTCGGCCGCGAAGCGGCGGCGCTCCACCGGCGTGAGCAGGACCGGCCGCGCCCGGCGTGACCGTGCGCCGTGCACGTACTGGCGCAGGTGGTCCTGGTAGGTGGTGTACGGGTCGGTGCCGCGGGCCGGGTCCTCGGTCTTCTCGTCGTTGTGACCGAACTGGATCAGCAGGAGGTCGCCCTCACGGACCTCCTCCAGCAGGGCGGCGAGCCGGCCCTCGTCGACGAAGCTCTTCGAACTGCGGCCGTTCATGGCGTGGTTGGCGACCGTCAGGGTGCGGCCCAGAAAGAACGGCAGGGCCATGCCCCAGCCGGTCTCGGGCGCCGCGTCGGCGTACTTCTGCGCGGCCGTCGAGTCGCCGGCGATGTACAGGGTGCGGGGGCGCGGGCGGCCGTGCGCCGCCTCGGCAGCGGGAGTGGCGAGCACGAGGGGCAGCGCGGCGAGGGCGGCCGCGGTCTGCCTGCGGGTGAGCGACACGGTGAAACTGCCTCTCTCGTGGATGCGTAGCGGTGCGTACGCGGGGCGTACGGCGGTACGGGGTGCAGGAGGAGAAGTGCAGGAGCAGAGGGGGACCGGCGGCGGGACGCGACCCGAACCTCCGCCGGTCCCCGGTCACCGGGGTGCCGGACTGACCAGGGTCTTTCGTTTGGATCAGGCTGGATCAGGGAGCGGGGTCCGGTGCCGTGCATCGCAAGGCGGAGGAGGGAGTCATGGCGAGTAGGGCCTCCCCTGCTCGAGCGCAGCCGAGATCTCGGGGAACCTGACGGCCGACGACAACGCCGCGAGGTGCGGCGGAGGACCCCGCGAGCCCAGCCTGATCCGAACGAGAGGCCCTGAGGGCCGGATCAGCCGTTGCCGATCTCCTTCCACTCCTTCTGGGCCTTGTTCAGCTCGTCCGCGATCTTGTCCAGGAAGGCCTTGGCCGTGACCTTGCCGAGCAGCAGCTTCTGGAACTCCGGCTCGTTGTCCGCCTTGCTGATGTTGTTCCAGTCCGGCAGGTAGTACGGCAGCTGCACGATCTTGGTGGAACCGTCGGTGAGGGCCTTCGCGGCGAGCTCGGTCGGCTCGGTGGCGCTGATCCACGGGTCCTTGGCGGCCTCGGTGTTGGCCGGGATGGCGCCCGCGGACTCGTTCCACTTGCTGTTCGACTCGTGCGAGGCGGCGAACTCGATGAACTTCCAGGCGGCCGTCTTGTTCTTGCTCGACCGGAACAGACCGAGTCCGTCGACCGGGTTGGAGACCTGGACCCGGGTGCCGCCGTCACCGATCGGGTTGGGTATGCCGGCGAACTTGTCCTCGCCCAGCGCCTTCAGGTGGTCCTGGTAGGAGCCGAGGTTGTGGCTCAGCATGCCGATGGTGCCGGTGTCGAACTGGGCGACCATCTTGGTGAAGTCGTTGTTGACGTCGGCGGCGGGCGTCGTCTTCTTGTACAGCGCCACGTACTTCTCCAGCGCGGCGACGTTCTTCGGGTCGTTGAGCGTCGTCTTGTCGCCGCTCCAGAACTCGGTGATGCCGGACTGTCCGTACGACGCGTCGATCGCCTGGGCGATGGAGCCGGCGCCGCCGCGGATGGTGTAGCCGAACTTGTTGTCCTTGGAGTCGGTGAGCTTCTCGGCCGCCTTGTAGAAGTTGGCCCAGGTGGTGGGCGCTTCGAGGCCCGCGGACTTGAACAGGTCGGTGCGGTACCAGAGTGCGCCGTTGTTGGCGGAGGTCGGCACGGAGTACATGTCGTCGCCCCGGCCGCCCGCGTCCTTGACGCTCGCGACCATGCCCTCGACGAGCTTGCCGTTGAGGGCGGAGTCCTTGATGCGGTCGTTGAGCGGGTCGAGGGCCTCCTGCGAGACCATGTTGGCGAGGTAGGCGGTGCCGACGCCACCGACGTCCGGCAGGCCGCCGCCCGCGATGGCCGTGTCGTACTTGGACTGCACGTCGGCGATCGGGATCGGGACGTACTTGACCTTGATGTCCGGGTACTTCTTCTCGAAGTCCTTGATGATCTCGGTCCAGATGGCGGTGCGCGGACCACCGTTGTTGTCCCAGAAGGTGATCTCGCCCTTGCCGCTGCCCTCGGTCCCCTTGTCGCTGCCGTCGTCACCGCAGGCGGTCGCGGTCAGTGCGAGCACCGCGGCAAGGGAGACAGCGGCCGTGGCACGCCCCCGCTGCGTCTTCGAGATGTTCATGATCGGCTCTTCTCTCTCGGTTCTCTCGGTCCGTGCGCATGAGTGGGGGGTTCGGTGGTTCCGGTGCCGGCGGGCCGGCGTCCTGAATCGGCCCGGCCGATACGGGTCAGGGGGTGGCGCGGAATCCGGTGAAGCAGGCCGTCCCGGCCGGCCCCGTCCCGGGCGGTGCGGTGGCGAACAGGCCGAGCAGTGCGCCGACCCAGCGCCACGGGGTGGCGGCGAAGACCTGGCCCGAGGGCCTGAATCCGGTCCCGTCCCCGGTGTCGGCGAAGAAGCGGCAGCGGGCGCCGGGGGCGACCTCGATCCGCAGCCGGGCCGTGCCGTCGGGGGCCGCCCTGCTGTGCGCCGCGTCGCGTTCGTGCTCGGCGACCGTCTCGGCGTACCGGTGCACGAGCCGTATCCCGTCGCCGCCGTCCGCCGTCCGCTCCAGGCCGATCCAGCTGAACGCGTCCCCGAGCACCGCGAGACCGGCCTTGGCCCCCGGCACCTCGCTGCCCAGGGCGAGATCGGCCTCGACGGTGAACGTCTCGGCGGGCAGCCGCTGGACCAGCACGTTGGGCAAGGCCCGCAGATCGTGTGCGTACGCGGTCCGTACGCAGCTGAGCCGCAGCCCGTCCCCACCGTGCTCGACGGTCCAGCCGGGCCGGGGGTTGGCCGTCCACTGCCACTGCCTGCCGTACCGGCCGCCCGGGAAGCTGTCGCCACTGGCCGGGGCCGCCGCGGACTGCTCGGGCGCGACCGGTTTGGTGTGTACGGTGACGGGCTCGCCCCCTTCCCCGATGACCGGCCAGCCGCCGTCCCCCGCGTCCCAGCGCATCGGCTGGAGGTGGACCACCCGCCCGTACGCCCCGCGCTCCTGGAAGTGCAGGAACCAGTCCTCGCCCGCCGCGGTCGTGACCCAGCCGCCCTGGTGCGGCCCGTTGACCTCGGTACGGCCCTGGGCGAGGACGACGCGCTCCTCGTACGGCCCGAAGAACTCCCGGGAGCGGAAGGCGCCCTGCCAGCCGGTGCTCACGCCGCCGGCCGGGGCGAGGATCCAGAACTCGCCGCCGCGCCGGTAGAGCTTGGGGCCCTCCAGGGTGAACCAGCCGGGGATGGTGTCGGCGTCGATCAGGGTCTTGCCCTCGTCGAGGAGCCCCCGTCCGTCGGGGCTCATCCGGTGGCCGGTGAGCCGGTTCTTGATGCCGGAGCGCGACTTGGCCCAGGCGTGCACCAGGTATGCCTCGCCTGTCTCCTCGTCCCACAGCGGGCAGGCGTCGATCAGTCCCTTGCCGCCCTTGACCAGATGGGGTGCGCTCCACGGGCCGCGGACGTCCTCGGCGTTGATCTGCTGGATGCCGTGGTCGGGGTCGCCCCAGAAGATCCAGAACCGTCCGGCGTGGTGCCGCAGCGACGGCGCCCACACCCCGCAGTCGTGCCGGGGCACGGCGAAGTCGGCGGCCGGCTCCAGCCGGTCCAGGGCGTGGCCGATGAGGGTCCAGTTGACGAGGTCGCGCGAGTGCAGCAGCGGCAGTCCGGGGACCCGGCCGAAGCTGGAGGCCGTGAGGTAGAAGTCGTCGCCGACCCGCACCACGTCGGGGTCGGACCAGTCGGCGTTCAGCACCGGGTTGCGGTAGGTGCCGTCGCCCAGGTCGGCGGTCCAGGGGCGCTCGCCGGCCGCGCTCACGCGGTCACCGCCCGGCGGACGTAGGCGGCGGCCTCGTCCCGGCCGAGCCGGCCGTCCGCGACGACCGTGACGATCCGGCGCACGATCGTCGCGCCTGCGGGAACGGGGAGGCGGTGGGCGGCGGCGAGGGAGGAGCCGACGCCGGGGTACTCGGTGGTCCGCACGAACCACGGGTCCCGGCGGGTCTCCTCGGTCGCCCCGGCGAAGACCAGGGTCCAGCCGTCGCCGCTCAACGCCACCCAGTCGGCAGCCTTCCCGTGCACCGCCTCCTCGCCGTCCGCGGACCCGCTGAAAACGGCGGGCGCCGAGGCCTCCTTGGGCGCTCGCCAGAAGAAGCCGCCGTATCCGGCGCCCGGCCGGCCGTTGGTGGCGGGGCTGCCGATCGACAGGTCCGAGGTGCCCCGGTTAGTGAGCGAGAAGGAGAAGTCCAGCGCCCAGGCGGTGGCGGAGAGTTCGGCCGCGGCGACCGTGCGGTGCTCCCGCAGCAGTTCGGTGTCGCCGGCCGCCCAGCTGAGCTCCTCGACGAACCCGTCCGGGTCGCGGAGCTTCCAGCCGAGGTGGCGCTGGACCCCGTGGTTGTCGAGCACGGTGGGGCCCTGGTCACGGACGAAGGTGCGCCCGCCCCAGAAGTTGTGCCCGGCGACGTCCGGGACGGCGACGGAGGTGCCCAGGTGGTGGACGTGGTCGGCCGGGCGCTCCTCGGTGACGGAGGTACCGGCGAGGGTGGTGACCGGGTGGAGGTAGGGGCGGCCGTCGGTGGCGGGGAGGTAGGTGTAGCGGCCGACCGGGCGGCCTGCGCAGCTCAGCAGTGCGGTGGTCGTCACGATGAACTCACCTCGGTGGTAGGTCCTGTCCGGGGTTCCAGCGCGGGATAAGGAGCGGCGCCCGGTGCCGTCGGATCCAAGGCGGAGGAGGGGGGGATGGCGGATGGGGCCTCCCCTGCTCGAGCGAAGCCGAGAGATCGGGGAACATCGCGACTGACGACAACGCCGGAGGCGGCGGTGCCGGGCGCCGCGACGCCGCGGGGGAACCCCAGACCGGACCTGGCCGCCCAGGGGGCGCCGAGTTCGGAGAAGAGGGTGAGGGTGTCGGCGCCCGCGGCGACCAGTTGGTCGATCCCGCGCACCACCCGGCGGGGGGCGGTGGAGGCGGTTGCCGGCACGGTGTACCAGGCGTCGTCCGGCAGGGCGCGGGGCTCGGGGGCGGTCCGTACGGCCTCGACGACCTCCATGAACGCGCCGGTGCGGTGCGGCGGTACGAGCAGGGCCCTGTCCCGCACCAGGTGATCGACGAGGTTCTCCAGGAGATCGGTCCGTCCGTGCACCGCCTCCTCGGGGCCGTGTCCGGCGCGCTGGACGAGGACGCGGTCCTGCTTGTACCAGAAGGTGATCCGGCCGCGGTCGCCGTGGACGATCACATAGGGCTCCCCGGCCTGTTCCGCGCAGAGGGTGACGGCGGCGGTGACCGGGATCCCGGCTGCGGTGGTGATGCGTACGCAGGAGGTGTCGTCGGCCTCGATGTCGTGGGCGCGGAACAGCTCGGTCTCGACTCCGGTGATGTCCTCGGCCGTGCCGCTGCCGGCGAGTTCGAGGGCGGTGGCGACGGCGTGGGCCAGCGGATTGGTCAGGACCCCGTCGACGACGTCCGTGTCACCGATCCGGCGCCGCCCGGCCCAGGGCGCCCGCCGGTAGTAGGCCTCGTCCCGGACCCAGGCGCCCGCGGCCCCGTAGCCCTGGACGGTGCCGATGGCGCCGGTGCGCACGAGCTCGCGGATGGCGGGCACGGCGTGCGAGCCGAAGGACTGGAAACCCACCTGGCAGGCGATGCCGGACTGCCGCACCCCGGCGAGGATCCGTTCGAAGTCGGCCCGGGTCGCGGCGGTCGGCTTCTCCAGCAGGAGGTGGACGCCTCGTCCGGCGGCGGTGAGCGCCAGTTCGGCGTGGGTCTGGATCGGGGTGCAGATGACGGCGGCGCGGGCCCCGGTGGAGTCCAGGAGCGCACCGAAGTTGGCGGACTGCTCGGGGAGTTCACCCGCGAAGGCGTGCAGTTCGCCGTCGTCGAGCGGCTTCAACTCGCAGACGCCCGCGAGCCGGACGAGGCCCTGGTGCTGGAGACGGCGGATGTTGGCGAGGTGCCAGCAGCCGTGGCCGCGGGCGCCCGCGAGCACGATCGGGACGGGTGTCAGGGACGGCATGTCCGTCACCCCTTCACTGCGCCGGCGCTGAAGCCGGTGATGAGCCACTTCTGGATGAAGGCGAAGACGATCACCACGGGGACCGCGGCGATCACTCCGCCCGCGGCGAGCGCACCCAGGTCGACGCTGTCCGCGCCGATGAGGGTGTTCAGGCCGACCGGGATCGTCTGCTTGTCCTGCTCGCTGAGGAACATCAGGGCGAACAGGAAGTGGTTCCAGCTGTGCACGAAGGCGAAGGAGCCGACCGCGATGAGTCCCGGCCGCAGCAGCGGCAGCACCACCGCGCAGAAGGCCCGGAATCGCGAGCAGCCGTCCACCCAGGCGGCCTCCTCCAGGGAGACCGGCACGTTCTTGATGAATCCGCTGATCAGGATGATGGAGAGCGGCAGCTGGAACACCGTCTCGGCGATGACCACGCTCCCCAGGGAGTTGATCATCTGGAGGTTCTTGAAGATCTCGAAGAGCGGTACGAGCATCAGCGCGCCCGGGATGAACTGCGAGCAGAGCAGCGCCAGCATGAAGCCGTTCTTGATCCTGAAGTTGAACCGGGCGAGCGCGTAGCCGCCGGCCAGCGCGACGAGCGTCGTGCAGACCAGGGTGCAGACCCCGACGATCATGCTGTTCTGGAAGAAGACGGCGAAGCTGCGCTCGTTCCAGACCTTGGAGAAGTGCTCCCCGGTCATCGGCCAGGGCACCAGCGAGGTGGAGCCCGCGGGGCGCACGGCGAACAGGAACATCCAGTAGAACGGGATGAGGGTGAAGACGAGGTAGATGCCGAGCGGTACGTAGATCTGCCAGCGCGGTACGTCGTCGAAGGCGCGTTCGCGGCCGGGCTTGGAGCGCCGGCGCGCGGCAGGCGTGCGGCTGTCCTGGACGGGCGGTCGTGCGGCGTCGGTGCTGTTCTTCTCGGCCAGTGCGGCAGTCACTTGTGGTCGCCTCCGAACTTGCTCAGGCGCAGATAGACGATCGAGCAGAAGAGGAGGATCACGAAGGCGACAGTGGTGAGCGCGGAGGCGTACCCGAAGTCGTGGCCCTCGATGCCGGTGTTGGCGACATAGAGCGGCAGGGTGGTGGTCTCGCCGGCCGGTCCGCCGCCGGTGAGGGTGTAGAGCAGGTCGACGTTGTTGAACTCCCAGACACCGCGCAGCAGCGTCGACAGGATGATCGCGTCCCGCAGGTGGGGCAGGGTGATGTGGAAGAACTGCCGCATCCGCCCGGCGCCGTCGACGGACGCCGCCTCGTACAGCTCCTTGGAGACGGACTGCAGGTCGGCAAGGATGAGGATGGCGAAGAAGGGGACTCCGCGCCAGAGTTCGGCGACGGTCGCGGCCCAGAAGACGGTTCCGGTGTCGGAGAGCACGGAGGTGCCGTAGTCGCCGATCCCGGCGTCCGCGAGGTAGCGGCTGAACCCGGTCGAGGAGTTGTAGAGCAGGATCCAGATGGTGCTGGTCAGCACGCCGGAGACGGCCCACGGCGAGAAGACCATGGCGCGGGAGATGCCGCGGCCGATGAAGCTCTGGTTGACGATCAGAGCGAGCGCGAGCCCGAGGGTGAGCTGGAGCGCGACCTGGACGACCACCCACTGGGCGCTGAAGCCCAGCGTCGTCCAGAACTGGTCGTCGTCGGTGAAGATCCGGGTGAAGTTGTCGAAGCCCGCGAAGCCGTTCCGCCACGGCTTGGTGACGTTGTAGTTCTGCAGGCTGTAGTAGAAGACGCTGATCACCGGGTAGGCGATGAAGCCCAGCATCAGCAGCCCCGCGGGGGCGATCAGCAGATACGGCAGTCGGCGGGGGCTCGCGGAGCGGCGCCTGGGCACCTTGGGCGGTGTGGCCACAGCGGCGGCTTGGGCCATGACACGTCTCCGTTCTCTCTCAGGTACGGGGTGCACGGTGGTGCTGAGGGTGCGTGAGGGTGCTGTGCATGGTGATGCGTGTAGTGCGCAAGCGCTTGCCGCATGATGTTCGATATACCGAACGAAGCGGTGCGCCCGAATTCTGCTGGGCCGTTCAGCCGGCGTAGGGGTCGGGGACTTCTCCCGGCCGGGCCAGGAAGGCGAAGTCGCAGCCGGTGTCGGCCTGGGTGATCTGGTCGTGGTACAGCGCCCCGTAGCCGCGCTCGTACCGGGTGGCCGGTGGCGTCCACTCGGCCCTGCGCCGCGTCAGCTCCTCTTCCGTCACGTCGAGTTGGAGCAGGCGCGCATCGACGTCCAGAGTGATGGAGTCACCGGTGCGGACCAGTGCGAGCGGGCCGCCGACGTACGACTCGGGGGCGATGTGCAGGACGCAGGCGCCGTAACTGGTGCCGCTCATCCGGGCGTCGGAGATCCGCACCATGTCCCGTACGCCCTGCTTCAGCAGGTAGTCGGGGATCGGCAGCATGCCGTACTCGGGCATCCCGGGGCCGCCCTTGGGTCCGGCGTTGCGGAGCACCAGCACATGGTCCGGAGTGAGGGCCAGGGCCGGGTCGTTGATGGTGCGCTGCATCTCCCTGTAGTCGTCGAAGACGACCGCGGGGCCGGTGTGGCGCAGCAGGTGGGGCTCGGCGGCGATGTGCTTGATGACCGCCCCGTCCGGGCAGAGGTTGCCGCGCAGCACCGCCACGCCGCCTTCCCGGGCGAGGGGGTTGGAGCGCTCCCGTATGACGTCGTCGTTGTGCACGAGTGCGCCGTCGAGCTGTTCGCGCAGGGTGTCGTGCGTGACCGTGGGCCGGTCCAGGTGCAGGACGTCGGTCAGCCGGGCGAGGAACCCGGGCAGTCCGCCGGCGAAGTGGAAGTCCTCCATGAGGTACTTCCCACCGGGGCGCAGATTGGCCAGCACCGGCACGGTGCGGGCGATGCGGTCGAAGTCGTCCAGGGTGAGCTTGATGCCGGAGCGGCCCGCCATGGCGATCAGGTGGATGACGGCGTTGGTGGAGCCTCCGAGCGCGAGGACGGTGGCGACGGCGTCCTCGTACGCCTCCGCGGTCAGGATCGACGACAGATTCCGCTGCTGCCACACCAGTTCGACGATCCGGAGGCCCGACTGCGCCGCCATCCGGTCGTGGCCGGAGTCGACGGCCGGGATGGAGGAGGCGCCGGGGACGGTGACGCCGAGTGCCTCGGCGGCGGCGGTGAGGGTCGAGGCGGTGCCCATCGTCATGCAGTGGCCGGGTGAGCGGGCCAGCCCGTTCTCCAGTTCGTCCATCTCGCAGTCGCCGATGAGTCCGGCCCGCTTGTCGTCCCAGTACTTCCACATGTCGGTGCCGGAACCCAGCACTTCGTTGCGCCAGTGCCCCGGCAGCATCGGCCCGGCGGGCACGAACACGGCCGGCAGGTCGACGGAGGCCGCCCCCATCAGCAGTGCGGGCGTCGACTTGTCGCAACCGCCCAGCAGCACCGCGCCGTCGACGGGATAGGAGCGCAGCAGCTCCTCCGTCTCCATCGCCAGCATGTTGCGGTAGAGCATCGGGGTCGGCTTCTGGAACGTCTCCGAAAGGGTGGAGACCGGGAATTCGAGCGGGAAGCCGCCCGCCTGCCAGACACCGCGCTTGACCGCCTGGGCGCGGTCGCGCAGATGGACGTGGCACGGGTTGATGTCGGACCAGGTGTTGAGGATCGCGATGACCGGCTTGCCCAGGTGCTCCTCGGGGAGGTAGCCCAGCTGGCGGGTGCGGGCCCGGTGGCTGAAGGAGCGCAGCCCGTCGGTGCCGTACCACTGGTGGCTGCGCAGTTCCTCGGGGGCGATGCGGCTCATATGGACCACCCGGCGACCTGGTCGGCGACCTCGGCGCGCTGCGACTCGGGCAGCACCCGGCTGGGCGGGCGCACGTCGCGACGGCACAGGCCGAGCGAGGCCAGCGCCTCCTTGACGACGGTCACGTTGTTGGCGGACTGCCGGTCGGCGCGCAGTTCCTCGAAGCGGCGGATCTGCTCCCAGACCTTCATGGCGGCCGGATGGTCACCGGCCCGCAGCGCCTCCAGCATGGCCATCGAGACTCCGGGGGCGATGTTGACGAGCCCGGAGGTGAATCCGGTGGCGCCCGCGGAGAAGTAGGCGGGGGCGTACAGCTCGGCGAGGCCCGCGACCCAGACGAACCGGTCCAGGCCCGCGTCCCGGGCGAAGGCGGCGAAGCGCGCGGCGTCCGGAACGGCGTACTTGACGCCGATGACGTTGGGGCAGCTGTCGGCGAGGACCGCCAGGCACTCACCGTCGAGGTGCGGGTTGCGGATGTAGGGGACGACACCGAGCCCGGGGACGGCTTCGGCGATGGCCCGGTGGTAGTCGATCCAGCCGTCCTGCGAGACGTACGGGTGGACCGGCTGGTGCACCATCACCATCTCGGCGCCGGCGTCGCGGGCGTGCTCGGCGGCGGCGACCGCGGTCGGCACGTCGTGCCCGACGCCGACCAGGATCGTGGCGCGCCCGCCGGCCTCGTCGATGGTCAGCTCGGTGACGGTGCGCCGCTCCTCGGGGGTGAGCGCGTAGAACTCCCCGGTGTTGCCGTTCGGGGTGAGGATGCGTACGCCGCCGTCGAGCATCCGTCGCAGCAGGACGCGGTGCGCCGCCGTGTCGATGGTGCCGTCCTCGGCGAACGGGGTCACCGGGATCGCCACGACGTCTGCGAGGGCCGCCTTCAGCGGTGTGAGGTCCATGCGGACAGGCCTTTCGTCGGTGTGCTGCTGGTTCACGCCGCGTCACCCCCGTCTTCGTCGTCGGGGAACGCGCGGCGTACGAACGACGCGATGTGGTCGTGCAGAGCCCCGGCCGCCGCGTCCGCGTCGTCGGCGAGCGCGAGCCGCAGGATCTCCCGGTGCTCGGCCGCCTCCCGCTCCCAGGACGGGTTGTTCGCCCATGCGACCGTCGAAACGAGAGCCGCCTGGTCGCGGACCTCGTCGAGCATCCGGCCCAGCAGCGGGTTGCCGCAGGGGAGGTAGAGCGCCCGGTGGAAGTCCCGGTTGGCGAGCGACCGGTCGGCCTTGTCGAGCGCCGAGTCGGCACGCTCCAGGGCCTCCTGGGCCGCGTCGAGCGAGGCCTTGCGGGTGATGGAGCGGCGCAGCGCCTCGGGTTCGAGCAGCAGCCGCACGTCGTACACCTCCCGGGCCATGGTCGCGTCGACCAGCCGCACGATTGCGCCCTTGTACTGGCTCATGACGACCAGGCCGGTCCCGGCGAGCGTCTTGAGCGCCTCACGGACGGGGGTCTTGGACACCCCGAACTGTGCGGCGAGTTCGGTCTCGACGAGCGCCTGCCCTGGTCTCAGCTGCGCCGTGAGGATCGCGTGCTTGATCGCCTCCAGCACGTACTGGGTGCGGGACGGAATCGGGGTGGGCGCAAAGGTCATGAGTGAAGGGCTCTCGCATCTCGCGTATCGCGTCTCATATATGACGTACGAAGTACGACGCGATGAAGCTAGAGGCGCCGAGAATGTTTCGTCAACGCTTCTGACAGAAGAACTTCACCGGACTACGGCGTGTGCCCTACACCGATCTCGGGGCCCGGCCACCCCCACCACCCCGCCTACGGCATCCTCCCGATGCCTCCGGGCGGCCTTACGGGCCAGCCTGATCGCGTAACGAACGTGCAGGTCAGGGAGGTTCGGGTGGGCGCGATGGCATGGTCGGCGACAGGGCGGGTACTGCGGGACCGGACGGCGGGCCTGTTCCTCGCGGCGGTCGTGGTGTCCGGTTTCGGAAGCTCCGCGATGTCGCTGGCCGCCGGGATCTGGGTCAAGTCGCTGACGGGCTCGGACAGTCTGGCGGCGCTCGCCCTCTTCGCCGTCTGGCTGCCGGTGCTCTTCGGACCGGCTCTCGGAGCGGTGGCCGACCGGCTGCCGACGAAGCCGCTGCTGGTCTGGTCGAACGTCGTCATGGCCCTGCTGCTGACCACGCTGACCGCGGTGGACTCGGCCGGGCGGATCTGGATCCTGTTCGCGGTGCTCCTGGTGTACGGCACCAGCTCTGCCGTGATGGACGCGGCCGAGTCGGCCGTGGTCGCCCAGGCCGTGGACGCCCGTCTGCTGGGCGACTTCAACGGCCTGCGGATGATGGCGAACGAGGGCATGAAGCTGGTGGCCCCGCTCACCGGCGCGGCCCTCTACGCCCGCTTCGGGGGCGCCGCGGTGGCCCTGCTGGACGCGGTCTCCTTCGCGCTGGCCGCCGGGCTCTACGGGCTGCTTCGGGTACGGAAGCCGGGGCCGGCGGCCGGGGACGGCAAATGGACTGCGGGGGTGCGTCAGGTGTGGGGGTCGCCGGTGCTGCGGCCGCTGGTGCTCGCCGGATCGGTCACGATGCTGTGCGCCGGCCTCAACGGGGCGACGCTGTACGCCGTCGTGGACGGGACGCTCGGCCACTCCCCCGCGTACGCGGGAGTGCTCTCCGCGGCGCAGGGCGTCGGGTCCGTCACGATCGGGCTGCTGGCCGGACCGCTGCTGCGGCGGCTGCCGGAACGGGTGTTCACAGCGGCGGGCATCGCCGTGTTCGCGGTGGCGGTGGGCCTGCGGGCGCTGCCGTACGACGCGGTGGCGCTGGTGGCCTGCGGGCTGATCGGGGTGGGCCTTCCGTGCGTGCTGATCGCCGCGATGACGGCGGTGCAGCGGGAGACGCCGGACGCGGTCCTGGGCCGGGCGGCGGCGACCGCCGGCACGCTGATGTTCGCGCCCAACGCGGTGGCGCTGGCGCTCGGCGCGGGGCTGGTCGCGCTGGTGGACGTGCGGGTGCTGCTGCCCCTGGTGGGCGCGGCGGCACTCCTGCCGGCCGCGCTCCTGCTCACGGGCCGGCGGGGAAAGGCCCCCGCCGGCCCGCGTGCGTCAGCGGCCGAGGCGTGAGAGCGCCCCGGCGACGGCTTCGAGATCCGCCCCCGACGCCAGCCCCGCGTGGTACAGGCGCAGTTGGTTCGCGCCGAGCGAGGCCGCGTGCTCGGCGTCGCGCTCCAGCGTGTCCGGGCTGCCGCCCATCCCCCGCACCACGGTGAGGTTGGCCGCGAGAACGCCCCCGCGTCCGGCGAACGGACGGAGCACGGCCTCCCGCGCCGCGTCACCACCCGTACAGGGCAGCACCACACCGTCCGCCACGGACAGGATGTGCTCAGGGTCGACACCCACGTTGGCACCGGAGCGGTACGACGCGGGATCCGCGTGCAGCAGCACCTGGAATCCCGGGGCCGCGGCCGCCCGCACCGCGGCGACCACCGACTCCTGGAGCCCCTGCGCCACCTCGGTACGCCACCGGAGCGTGGCGGCGGCGAGATCCGCGCCGAGCAGCTTCTCGACGCCGCCCCACCCTTCCGTGGCACCGGCACCGGCCCAGACCGGCTCCAGCGCCCCCCGCACGGCACGGCTCAACTCCTCGGCGTCCAGCCCCTGCTCCCCGTACCCGGCCCGGCAGTCCGGGCAGAAGCACAACGACATCAGGTACTGCGCCGCGTCGCCCAGACCGACGCCCGCGACCTTGTCGTGGGCGTGCAGATGCGCGAAGCCGTACCAGCCGCACGACTCCAGTTCACTGCCGCGTGCCCCGTTGCGTACCGCCGCCTCCGCGGCCAGGTTCACCAGATACGCCCGGACCTCGGGCCGGGCGATGCAGGGGGCCCAGGGGTAGCGGTCCCCGTAGGCGTTGACCACGGAGGTCTCCGGGTGCTCCGCGCCCAGCCGGGAGCTGTGCGCCAGCACGACCCAACTGTGCACGTCGAGCCCGGCACCGGCCAGCGCCTCGGCGGCCTCCGCGTAGGCGTCGTCGGAGTCCACCCAGGCCTGGGTGTACGGCCGCAACCCGCGCCCCGCCCACCGGCCGGCGTCCGGCGGGTAGAGCACCGCGGCGTACTCGGCCGTCACGATGCGGCGCGAGGGGTGGCGCGGGGTCAGCGCCCGGGTGGAGTGGTAGGTGGCGGCGAGCGTCACCTGCTGGACGCCGAGGTCCGCGACGCGGGCGGCCGCGCCGGGGTCCCCGACGACATCCCAGGGATACAGGAACGCGGAGGTCCTCACCCGCGCTCCCCCGCACCGCTGCCCTCCAGCAGCGCACGGCCGGCCCCGATGATCTCCATCAGCTCCTTGATGTGCGCGGCCGGCGGTTCGGTGAGCGGGCTGCGCACCTCGCCGACGTCCAGGCCCTGGAGGCGGACGGCCGCCTTGACCAGCGAGACGGCGTAGCCGCGGCCCTTGGCGCGCAGCTCGACGAGCGGGCGGTAGAAGTGGTCGAGCAGCGCATTGACCACATCGTCGTCGCCCGATTCCAGGGCGCGGTAGAAGGCCAGTGCGATATCGGGCGCGAAGGCGAACACGGCGGAGGAGTAGAGCGTGACGCCGATACCCCGGTAGGCGAGGCCGGTGAGCTCGGCGGTGGGCAGCCCGTTGAAGTACAGGAAGTCCTGGCCGGGCAGTCCCGTACGGACGGCGCTGACGATGCGCTGCATCAGATCGAGGTCGCCGTAGCCGTCCTTGAGACCGATGACGCCCGGCGTCTGCGCCAGCGCGACGACGGTCTCGGGGGTGAAGACGGCGTTGTCGCGCTGGTAGACGATCGTCTCCAGGCCGGTGGCGGCCGCCAGTGCCGTGTAGTGGGCCAGCAGCCCTTCCTGGTCGGCGACGACCAGGTACGGCGGCATGGCGAGGAGCCCGTCCGCGCCCGCCTCCTCGGCGAGCTTCGCGAACTGGACCGCCAGGGCGGTGCCGTATCCGGCGCCCGCCACGACGGGCACCTCACCGGCGGTCTCCTCGACGGCCGCGGCGACGACGAGACGGAACTCCTCGGGCGTCAGGGCGTGGAACTCACCCGTGCCGCAGCAGGCGAAGACAGCCGCCGCACCGGCGTCGACGCCCTTGCGCACGTGCGCGCGGAATGCGTCGAGGTCGACGGAGCCGTCCGGCCCGTAGGCGGTGACGGGGAAGAAGAGCGGCCCGGCGACAGCGGTGAGTCGGGCGGCAAGTGGGGCTGAGGTCACGGGCGCTCCCTGAGCGGTTTCAGGCGTGCACAATTCTGATTGACGTCCATATTCATGAACGCTCTTACGCTAAGGCAGCGGCTTGGGCGGGTCAAGGTGGGGTTACCCCTGTCCGGGGCGCGGGGTTCCGTCCTCAAGCGCCGGACAGGCTCGGTGTGTGCGGGTTGCCCCGCGAGGTGCGCCTGCGCCGGTGGTGGGGGTCCGGGGTCCCTCCGGGGCGTCTCCTCAAACGACGAACGTTCCGCCGGTACGCGGACGACCCGGGTATCTGTTCGTCGTCCTGCGGGGACTCCCCTGCACGCCCCCGGACCCGGCCGTCCCGCGTCTGCACCATTCGTCCCACCGGCGTGCAGACGCGGGTGAG
>NZ_JBITIE010000022.1:0-159486 GCF_044458665.1 Streptomyces sp. NPDC050422 | reverse complement strand
CGGCCGCGACATCGACCACCGCACCCGCAGGACCACCGTCCACATCGAGATCAGCACGTTGCCAAACCCGTCAGAGGGCTAACCGAACGGCATTGCCCCTAGGGCCTGTTGCGAAAGTGCTGACCGTGCCGCACAACGATGTCTGATTACCGCGAGCAAGATGCGTCGTTGCTGATCATGCTGGCGGCATGACGATGTCATCCACTACAGACTCAGTGACAGTGCTCACCGGCATGTATGCAGCTGAGGCGGAGTACCTGGCGGCCGGAGGCCCTGGCGAGGCTTCGTTCGACTTGCTCGCCCCCTTCTTCGCGCCGAATGTCGAGCTACATCAAGCGGATGCTCTGCCATACGGAGGTACTTGGCGTGGGCACAACGGAATGACGCAGTTCTTCCTTGCGATGGGGCAGGTCTGGGAGACGTTCGACATGGTGGAGCAGGAGTTTCTCGCCACCGGTGAGACTGCGGTCGTGCTCACTCAGGTCCGTGCTCGCGTTCGTGCGACTGGCCGTGAACTCAGCTTCCCCATCCTGCAGACGATCACGGTCAAGGACGGGCAGATCACCGAGGTCCGTCCGTTCTACTGGGACACTCAAGCTATCGTGGGCGCCTGCGCCGCGTCCGCGCCGACAGACTGAGAACGCCCGCAAACCCGCTGGTCACAACCACTCGTTAAGGACTGCGACCAATACAGTCGCCTCGTAGCGGACGGCAAGTTTTTCGTACCTTGTCGCCACGGCCCTGTGGCGCTTGAGACGGTTGATTCCGCACTCCACGGCATGCCGCTCACGGTAGTCGGTTTTGTCGAACTTCGGTGGCCGGCCACCCCGAGAGCCGAGCTTCTGGCGGTTGCGGACCCGGTCCGAGGGCACTGGGATCGTCGCCTTGATCCCGCGTCTGCGCAGGTAGGCCCGGTTGCTACGGGAGTCGTACGCCTTGTCGGCACGCACTCGGTACGGGCGCTTGCGCGGCCGTCCTAGGCCCAACCGTGGGACCCGGATTGCTTCCAGGACCGGCTCGAACTGCGGGGAATCACCCCGCTGACCGGCCGTGATCACCACCGCCAGGGGCTTCTGCCCTTGCTCGACCGCCAGGTGGATTTTGCTAGTCAACCCACCTCTGGACCGACCGAGTCCGTGGTCGGCCGGCTCGACGGCAATGCCGCCGGGCGGCTCCTTCGGGTGATCCCCCCTTTTCACCGCCCCGGCGGCGTGCTGGTGGGCCCGGCAGACCGTGGAGTCGACGTTCGCCTCCCAGATGATCAGGCCTTTCGCGTCGGCCTCAGCCTGGAGTTGGGTGACGATCCGGGCCCAGGTACCACCGCGCTGCCAGCGCCGGAACAGGTCATAGGCCCGGTCCCACGGGCCGTAACGCTCGGGCACGTCCCGCCACGGGGCGCCGGTCCGCGTCCGCCACCGTATGCCGTCGATCAGCTGTCGCCGCGTCCAGACCGGCGGACGGCCCGACTTGATACCCGAAGGCAACAACAGCTCCAGCCGGGCCCACTGGCCGTTCGTCAGATCCCCACGTCCCACAGGACGTGATCATCCACGGCCAAGATTCACTTTCGCAACAGGCCCTAGACGGACGGCGGCGTCCATCAGCAGGCGACCCACGCCGCGCCGCTGAGCGGTGCCCGCCACAACCACGTTCTCCACGAACAGGATGGCCCGGCCGCCCCGGGTGAGGTTCGGCATGACCAGGCAGTCCGCCGTGCCGACAGGTGCGTCGCCGGCATCGGCCACCAGGACCGTGCGTCCGCGTTGCCGCGAGATCTCCTCCCACACGTCATGTGCGATCCCCTGGGCCAACGGGGCATCGTCCGGGTTCAGTTCCCTGTACAGGGCCAGCAGCGCAGGCAGGTCGTTCTCTACCGCCGTCCGCACAGTGATCTTCATGCGCCGAGCTTACGGCCCGGTCCGCGACCGGGGTGCCGGCCCGGCCCGTAACCGTCAGGTGAGCCGCGAGCCCTGCGCTCGCCTCCCCCTCCGCACATCAGTCGCTAAAGTTCCGCCCATCGGACGGGGGGTCCGGCTCCTGTGTCGCGCCATCGTGTGGCATGCGTCGTCCCTCCCGCTACCGTGCCGGAAATCCGGCGTCGTACGCATCCGCGGGCCGGCCCGCACAGCACTTAAGGAACAACGATGTCCCAGTCCCACGCCAGTCGCAGGACCGTCCTCGCCACCCTCGTGGCCGCAGCCGCGGGTGGCCCGCTCCTGACCGGCCTCGCCGCGACTCCGGCCGCCGCTGCCGGCGGTGACACGTACACCTCGAACTCGGACCTGTACACGAAGGCGGTCGAGGGCCAGGACTTCGCCCGCCGGTTCAAGCGGCACGAGGCCTTCGACAACGACAAGGCCACCACCCCGCTTCCCCGTCTGACCAGTGTGCTGGCCATCCACGGCGGCGGAATCGAAATGGGCACGTCCGAACTCTGCCTGGGCATAGCGGGTTACCGGCCCGACACCCTCGCACCCGTCACGGCGGGCGCCCCGGTGCACGACTACTGGATGCTCGAGGGCATGCGCACTTCCAACAACGGCGAGCTGCACGTCACCGCGTCGCACTGCGACGACCCGGTCGCCCGGTCCATGGCCGCGTCCAGCGCCAACGTCCTCAGCCTGCACGGCTGCACGGCGGCTCAGGCCGGTGCGCCCTCGGGCCGGCCCGAGGCGGTCGTGGTCGGCGGTCTCAACACCCGTTTCCGCCAGTTGCTGTCAACGAAGCTGAGCGACGCGGGCTTCCAGGTGCTCAAGGGCGACCCGGACGACATCAACGGCGACCTGCCGGAGAACATCTGCAACCGCACTCTGACGGGCGAAGGCGGCGGCCAGCTGGAGATCACCACCGAACTCCGTCAGAGCCTGTTCGGGAACTTCTCCGGTGCGAGCAACCGTGCGGCCACCACCAACGCGGACTTCTGGAAGTTCACCAACGCCTGCCGTGACGCGATCGCGGCGATGGAGACCGAACAGCGGGCGCGCAAGAGCCTCTTCGTCTACTGACAAAGGTCTCCTCGTCTACTGAGAAGAAGCCACGGGTGAACCGTCCTGATCCTTCCCCGCGGCCGGGGAAGGATCAGGACCCGCAGCAGCTCACCCACAACGCTGCGCCGGTCATCGCGACCGCCGAGGGCCGTTGGCCCCGGCCTCGGCCCCGCGAGGAAGCGGCCTTCCTGCGCAGGCGTCAGCCGACTCGGCCGGCCCGCACGGCCTCGGGGCTCATCCGAGTGTCGAACCCGGTCTCGGGGTCGATGATCCGGCCCTGCACCCACCAGTTCTCCGCAGCGGTTTCCAGAACAGTCATCAGAACGTCCTCGCGGCGCATCCCCGTGGCGGACGTGACACGGTCGGCGATGGCCTCGAACAGCGCCGCCTTCTGCGCCGGGGGCCGGTGATTGAACGTCATACGGATGAATACGGAGTCGACGCTGCGCTCGACACCGGCGAACGTCGGCGCCTGCAGGATGTCATCGGGCTCCATGTCGTGCACGACATGGAAGAGGTCGTCCTCCGGTATCTGGAACACCTCCCGCATCGACTCGTGGACGGCCGCGGAGACGGCCTTGCGGAATCCCGGCGTCTTGCCTTTGCGCAGGTAGATCTCGACGAACGGCATGGCAGCGCTCCTTGGCTGGGGGGGAGTTCGTGTCCGCGCGGTTCGGCGCGGCCGGCACGGGCAACGCTAGGCGGCCCCCATCCATGCGGCCAGCGAGACTCTGGCATGGTGGGTATGCATGAACGTCATGGAGCCCTCGGTGACCGGCCTGCGGGTCCTGCGTGAGATCGGCGAGCGCGGCAGCTTCACGGCCGCCGCCACGGAACTCGGTTACACGCAGTCCGCCGTCTCACGGCAGGTCGCCGCCCTCGAGCGTGCCGCCGGGGTGAAGCTGTTCGACCGCCGTCCCGGCGGGGTGACCCTCACAGCGCCGGGCCGGACCCTGCTGCGGCACGCAGTCGTCGCACTGGACGCGCTCTCCGCGGCCGAACGCGAGCTGAAGGGACTGGCGCCCGAACGCGGCGTCGTGCGGCTCGGCTCCTTCCCCACCGCCGGGGCGCTCATCGTGCCGCGCGCGCTCGCCGCGATGCGTCGCACGCAGCCCGGCATCCGTGTCACGACACGCGAGGCGACGACCCCGGTACTCGTGCGCGCGCTGCGGGCGGGCACGATCGATGTGGCCGTCCTCGCGGTCCGGCCGCCCTATCGGGCCCTGGACGACCGGACTCCGCGCCTGCAGTGCGAGACCCTCATGACGACAGAACTCCTGCTCGCGGTGCCGGCCGACAGCGCTCTGGGCAGCCGAGCCGAGGTGGACCTCGAGGAACTGGCCGATCAGGACTGGATCGCCGGTGCCTCCAACCCCGCCGAGCCGATGATGGGCGTCTGGCCAGGTCTGCCCGGCCGACCGCGCATCACCCATACCGCCCGCGACTGGCTGACGAAACTGCATCTGGTTGCGGCGGGCTGCGGCATCACCACCCTGCCGCCGGGGCTGGCCGACGCGGTTCCTCCGGGCGTGCACCTGGTCGAGGTCCGCGGAGGCCCGCCTGAACACCGACGAGTCGTGGCGGCCCGGCTTCCTGGCCCGCGCCCGCCGGCTCTCGCCCAGATCGTCCAGGCCCTGCACCGTGAAGCGGCACGTCTCGCTGTCTGAGAAGTCCCGGGACGAACCGGGCCGGGCTGCGATGTCCCTGCCTCCGACCGTCGCCGGGACGGGGCGCGGAGCGGGCGCCGGTCCGGACCGGACCGGGCCGGGCCGGCGCGCCCGGAACTCCATGACGGACCGAGCCGTTGGGCGCGGATCTCGCCCGCGATCTCGGCGTGCATGTCAGTGTGGCGCCATGACCATTGACGTTCGCCCGGCATCGGACTTCGAGGATGTCCGTGCGCTCCTCGGCCCGAAGTCCCCCGACGCCAACGTTTGCTGGTGCCTGAGCTACCGGATCCCGTCCAGGCTCAACAACGAACTGCGCGGTCCGGCGCGCGGTGAGTACGTCTCAGAGTTGTGCCACGGGCGGCCCCCGCCCGGGGTCCTCGCCCACGACGGCGACGAGCCGGTCGGCTGGGCCGCCGTGGCGCCGCGCTCCGACACCGCGTTCGCGCGCAGCCGCAGGATTCCGAACGTCGACGATCTGCCGGTCTGGTCCCTGTGGTGCATCCGCGTGCGCCCGGGCCATCGGAAGAAGGGGATCTCGCATGCCCTCATCGCCGGCGCCGTCGATTTCACCCGTGCCAACGGCGCGCCGGCGATCGAGGCCTACCCGCTCGACAGCGGTGATGCCAAGGTCGACCTGACGATGGCGTACGCCGGAATCCGGAAGAACTTCGAGCGCGCCGGGTTCACCCGTGCCGCCGACACCACGTCCGTACTGGCCGGGCATCCCCGGGTTCTGATGCGCCTCGACCTGCGCTGACCCCCGGCCGTACGGACCTTGCGCTCACCGTCGGCGCAGCTCGCCGAACCACCTCACGATCGCCGTCGTTGCCGCGACATTGGATCCCAGGTGACGTGACTCCTGGTAGTCGACTTCGCCGACATCGACGACCGGGGCATCCACGCCCTTCCGGGCCAGAGCCGCCCGGCAGTGCTCCGTGTTCTCCGTGGTGGCCTCCTCGTCCCCCGTCGCCATGTAGAGCCGGATCGGGGCACGGGGCTTCCAGTCGGTGCACACGGCGTCAGTCGTACGCAGCGCCGCGGCCATCGCCCCGGTCGGGTGCGCGAGCAGCGCGCGGCCGTGTTCCGTCAGCAGGTCGTCCAGGGAGTCCGGCGTCCCCTGCATCAGGTCCAGACCCGTGTGGGCCCCGTCGAAGCGCTGCTCGACGGTGGCGTCGTAGGGGTACTCGAAGACCTCGCCGGGCCGGTCGTAGATGTGGTGCAGCCGGTTGAACGCGACCAGTGTGTACGCCGCGTACACGACACTGGGCTTCGCCTTCAGCCTGCCCTCGACCAGTGCGGGCAACTCCGCACCGCCGAAGTCGTACGCCCCGCTGACCGGGGCCAGTGCGCCCAGCCTGAACCAGCGGTCCTCCCCCGCCTCCAGGGCACGTCCCAGCCCGAGGGCGGCCGAGGCTCCTTGCGAGAAGCCGGTGACCAGGACCTCGCGATCCAGAACATGGCCGGTGCGGGGCGCGAAGGCACGGGCCGCCCGCAGCATGTCCAGAGAGGCTGTGGTCTCGGAACCGATGTCCATCCACGGGTGCAGGCCGGGGCCCTTGCCCAGCCCCAGGTAGTCGGGCGCGACCGCCGCGGCACCGGCCGCAGCGTGCGCGATCGCCGGCGCCGAGTGGAACACACCCCGCCGCATGGACGGGGAGTCGTCCTTGTGGGCGCCGGTGCCGTGCGCGAAGGAGACCGCCTGCAGATGACGTCCCGCGTCGAGCGGCAGTGCGAACAGGCCGCTGGCCGTGGTGGGCCGTCCGTGCGCGTCGACGGTCCGGTAGATCAGCCGGTACGCCACCACTGCGTACCGGACCGTGTCGTCCGCGAACCCGGCCGCGCGCAGCTCGGCCGCCGCCGCTTGCGGGCTCGCGAGCGTGTACAACTTCTCCGCGGAGACCAGCGTCCCCCGGCCGGACTCCTCGTGCCGCGTACGCTCCTGGGCGGCGGCGACAGCCGGAGTGGTCACGCCCGCGACGACCGGACCGCTCAGTAGCAGACCGCAGCAGAATGCTGCCACGTGCGCGCGCCGACGTACTCGGTGGCGGGTCACGCGATGCGACGATGTGGCGGCCGTGTTGGCCATGAGATCTCCCAAGTGTGGCTCGGCAACGGTCACTTCACCCTCGCGTGCCGCGTACTCCGGTGCACTGGTGCGAGCCCCCGGGCACTTGCTGGTGCCTTCCCCCGTTCAGGTCCGGCCCTTCGGTGCAGCCGCCGAGGTCGACATACACAGGCCACGGGCCCATCGTCCGGGCAGGATGAGGGTCGTGCATCACGTGCTCTGCGGCCTCGCCCGCAATCCCGCCCTGCCCGCCGAGCTGATCGACCGGTTGATCGCCGTCGCGGACGACGACGTCGCCGATGGTCTCGCCGGTCGCGCGGACCTCGGCCGTGCGCAGGCGGTCGCGTTGGCCGCGCGCGTTGCGGGGAGCGCTGTCCCACTCGTTCGTGCGGGCCTGCTGACCGCCCTCGACGTCGATCCTCTGGTCCGGCCGGATGCCGCCCTCGCCCTGCTCGACGAGGGTTCGGGCACGCCTGATTGGGCGCGCCGGTTCGCGGCTGATCCGGTCGTCGAACGTCGCGAGAGGCTGGCCGCCTGCCCAGGCCTCCCGTCCGATGTGGTGAAGACGCTGGCCGCGGACCCGGACGTGCGGGTGGTCGCGGAGCTCGCGCTGTGGGCCGCGCCGGAGGTCGCCGCCGGCCTCGCGGGGCACCCCCATGCCGAGGTTCGCCGCGCGTTGGCATGCAACGAGGGGACGCCTCCGGCCGTGCTGGCCATGCTGGTCACCGGAGAGGGCCTGCCTCCCGCGCGGCGGTGCCTCGTCTGCGACCGGGAGGAGACACCGTTCGTCCACGACCGGCAGTGCGCGAGGCTCGACTGCGACCTGTTGCCGGGAGCCTCGTGCGACGGCTCCCACGAGTCCACCGTGTACGACATGCACCGGGCGGCCCTCCACAACCCTGCCACGCCCACCGATGTCGCCATGGCCTTTGCCGGGCATCCTTCGATGCTGCTGCGCTGGGCCCTTGCCGCCCGCCCCGACCTAGCCCCGGAGGTGAGCAGACTGCTGGCCGGGGATCCGGTACCGGGGGTACGGGCGGACCTCGCCGAGAACGCCGCGATCGACGACGCCGTGATGCGCACCCTGGCAGGCGACCTCGACGACATCGTGCGCCGGAGCCTCGCCCACCATCCGAACGTGCCTCTGGACGTACTCATCGGCCTGTCCCGCGGCACACGGATCGGTCCCACTCTGCTTCCGCGCGTCGCCTCGGCGTCCCGCGCCGAGGTCGAGGAACTGGCCGCGTCACCGGTCCCGGCAGCACGGATGCTCCTGGCCCTGCGCCGCGATCTTCCCGCCGGGATCCGTGACGCCCTCGCCGCCGACCCGGACGCGAAGGTGGTCAAGGCCATCGCCCCGCACCCGGGCCTCTCCGACGTACAGCTGCGGGCCATGACCGCCCGGCACGGGGCCCGGATCGCGGCCGGGGTGGCGGCCAACCCGGATGCGGAACCGGCGCTGCTGGACAGTCTGGCCCTGCAGGAGCCGCCGGTGCGGAAGGCCCTCCGCGCCATCGCCCGGCACCCCCGTGCGGCCGCCACGGCGCTCCTCGCCTGTTTGTCGGACGACAGGGCGTGTGAGGCGGCGGCCGGGCATCCGGCGCTGCCGGCGCGCGTGATGGTCGACCTGCTCTCCGGCTCCGACCGGCAACTGGCGGAAGCTGCGGCCGCCAACCCGTCGCTGCCGCCTGCCGTGATGTCGGAGCTGGTGCCCCGCCCGTGAATCAGCGGGAGACGCACGTCACATGCGGCCCGGTCACATTCCTCCGGGTCGGCCCGTCACAGAGGTGTATCCATCACCACCGCAGGGAGTACACCATGGAAGCGCGCTTGAACCTGTTCGCCAACCCGCTCGCGGCCAAGTCCTTGAAGCACCTGGTCGCCGCGGGAAGGACCTTCGCGGACTCGACGCTGCCCGCCGCGACGGCGGAGCTGGTGAAGCTCCGCGCGAGCCAGATCAATGGCTGCGGGGTCTGCACCGACATGCACACCAAGGACGCCACCGCCGCCGGGGAGACCGCGACCCGCCTCCACCTCGTGGCGGCCTGGCGGGAGGCGACGGTGTTCACCGACGCCGAGCGCGCCGCTCTGGAGCTGGCGGAGCAGGGCACCCGCATCGCGGACGCGGCCGGAGGTGTCACGGACGAGGCCTGGGCGAATGCCGCCAAGTACTTCGACGAGGACCAGCTCGTCGCGCTCGTGGCGACCATCGCGTTCATCAACACCTTCAACCGGCTGAACGTCATCGTCCAGCAGCCCGCGGGCGACTACCAGCCCGGCCAGTTCGGCTGAGCCGTAGCTCTCGGAGCAACGAGGCCCGGCCCTGGGGGCTGCCCGTGTCGTCGGGCGGCCCCGAGGAACCGGCGCGCTCGGTGCAGGTTCAGAGCTCGACCAACCGGCCTGGTGCGCGGACCGGGCGACCCCACCCACCGTGCACCTAGTCGGTGATCTCGACGCGCCGGCTGTCGTTGTCGGAGAGGAACGCCGCCAGGGCCGCCCCCTGTTCGGCGACGGTCTCGCGGTCGGTGCGGGAGAAACGGCTCAGCGGAGTGACCGTCACGGTGCCTGCCTCCACAGTCCAGGTCGCGGCGACCCGGCCGTCGACGAGGACGATACGAGCACCGGCGACCGACAGGCCGCGGTGGGCGTCGTCGATGATCCGGGTACGGTCCTGGTAGCCGAGGATCGCGTTGTCGAACGCCGGGAGGAAGCGCACCGAGGCGGGCGTGTCGGGGTCGGGGCGTGGCGCTTCCGGCAGATCCAGCAGTTCGCGGCCCCGCTCGTCGCGGAAGGTCACCAGCTCCTCGCGGATCGCTGCGATCGCGGCCGGCAGTCCGGCAAGGCCGCTCCAGGCTCGTAGGTCGGCCGAGGCGGCGGGCCCGAAGGCGGCGAGGTAGCGCCGCACCAGCGCTTCACCGACAGGATCGGCACCGTCCTTGGCAGGCGGGTCGATCGCGCGGCCCAGCCATGAGGCCATCGGCACGTTGCGCACTCCTCCCTTCGTGCGCCAGAGTCCGCGCGGCGGCAGTTGCACCATCGGGATGAGCGCAGCGACCAGCATCTCGCCCAGCGCCCGCGTCCCCGGCGCCGGCCAGCGATCGGCTACCTCCCGGGCGAGTTGCGACATCGAGCGCGGCTCGCCGTCGGCCATGACCGCCCGTCCGGCTGCGGCGAGTTCGTCGAGGTCCACCCCGTCGAGCTCTCGGCGGTACGTTCCGAGTACGCGCTGCCGCAGCATGGCGTCGTGGCGGGATCGCCAGGCCAGGGCATCGTCGGCGGTGACGAGGTGGACGGTGCGGCGCATGAGGTGCGTGCGGACCACGCCCCCCTGGGCCAGAAGGGCCGAGAGCTGTGCCGGGTCGAACGCGCGCAGCCGTGACCGGAGCCCGACGAACGGTTCCTGCGGTTCCTGGGCCTGAAGACCACCGAGGTGCGCGACGGCGTCGAGGACCGGCATGTCCGCGCGATCGAGGAGCAACTGCCTTGCGAGCGTCGCACGGTTGAGCGCCCGGGCGCCGAGAACGGTCACCGGGCTTCACCGGATCGCGCTGGTCGGCCGGTCGCCGGCCCGGCCGGATTCGCGTTCCCGTCCCCGTCCCCGTCCCCGTCCCCGTCCCCGGAGGCGAAGGTGTCCGGGCAGGGTGGGCACACCCGGGCACCTGTCGGCACCGGCTTGCGCAGTTTCACTGTGATTCCGTCCTTGAGGGTTCGTACATGTCGGTCGTCGGGCAGGAGCGCGTCGGCGTGCAGCCCGCCGCGCTCCTGCCCGAGGCACGTTCACCGGTTCGGGCCGAGGGACCGGTCGGGAGCCGGTCTGACCGTCCTCGGTCGGGTCAGGTGGCCGTCCGCCCGTCGATCGTCTCGCGCAGGATGTCCGCGTGCCCGGCATGCTGGGCGGTTTCCGCGATGACGTGCATCAAAACCCGACGCACACTGCGCACCGCCCCCTGCTCGTGCCACGGTGCCTGCGGCAGCGGGTGAACCGCTGCCAGGTCGGGGACGGAGGCGATGGTCTCCTCGGTCCTGGCAGCGACCTGCTCGTAACGGGCGATGACCCCGGCGAGGGTCTCCCCGGGCAGCATCCGGAAGTCGTTCCGGTGGTCGGTCATCCACTGCAGGATCTCCCGGGCGGTGCCGGCCGCGAGGTCGGCCCAGGTGACGCCGTCGGGTAGGTCGTGGCTCATCGCCGAGGGGCCGGAGACCTCGAATCGCAGCCAGTTCTCCTCGGTGGACGCGACGTGCTTGATCAGCCCTCCCGGACACAGCGCGCCGGCTGTGGGGCTCTCCCCGGCCTGTTCGTCGTCGAGTCCTACGGTCGTGGCGATCAGAGCGGCTCGCGCGGTCGACAGCGCGGCCAGGAGATCGGCGCGCTCGGCGTCGGCGGGCGGCGCGGGGCGTAGTGGGGACGGTCATCGTGATCAGGCCCTTCCGGTGGATCTCGTCGATCGGTACGAGTCAACGGTCGCAGGGAAAGCGGTCAGGTCATGTCCGCTTCTCGGGGCAGTATGGACGGCATGCCGAAGACATCAGCGCGCCTGCTGTCCCTGCTCTCGCTGCTCCAGGCGCGCCGGGACTGGCCGGGCGGACTGCTGGCCCAGCGGCTGAACGTCAGTGCGCGGACGGTGCGCCGTGATGTCGGCCGTCTGCGCGAGTTGGGCTATCCCGTACTCGCCTTCAAGGGGCCTGATGGCGGGTACCGGCTGGACGCGGGTGCGGAACTGCCGCCGCTGCTGTTCGACGACGAACAGGCGGTCGCTCTGGCCATCGCGCTGCAGACAACCACCGCAACGGGTGCCGGGATCGAGGAGGCAGCCGCGCGTGCGCTGAACACCGTCCGGCAGGTGATGCCGGCCCGGTTGCGTCACCGGATCGACGCTCTTGAGGTCACGGCGGTCGAGCGGCCTGCGCACCGCCCGAGCCCGCCGGCGGTGAGCAGCGTGCTCATGACGCTCAGCGCGGCCGTGCACGCCCACGAGGTGCTGCGCTTCGGCTACGCCGCAGACCCCCCGCCCCCGGGCGGCGACCCCACCGGCATGACCCCGCGCCGGGCAGAGCCCCACCACGTCGTGACCTGGGGCGGCCGCTGGTACCTGGTCGCCTGGGACCTCGACCGCGAGGACTGGCGCACGTTCCGCGTCGACCGGATCACCCCGCGGCCCCCCAATGGGCCCCGCTTCACACCGCGCGAGCTGCCCGGTGGTGACGTGGCGGCCTTCGTGGCCGGCCGGTTCCGCGGGGCGGGCGGGCCCGGCGACTGGTCCTGCCGCGGCGAGGTGATCCTCGACGCTCCCGCGGCGGCCGTCTCCCGCTACACGAGCGACGGAGTGGTCGAGGAACTCGGCCCGAACCGCTGCCGGCTCGTCCTGGGCTCGTGGTCGTGGGCCGGCCTGGCCTCCGCCATCGGCCGGTTCGACGCCGACATCACGGTCGTCGGCCCGCCCGAGCTCAAGGACGCCTTCGCGCGCCTGGCCCGCCGGTACGCCGATGCCGCGGCCGGTGTCCCGCCCACCACCGGGAACTGAGCCCCGCTCCCGCTGCCGGTGCGCGGGACCGGACGGCAGGCGTTCACTCGGTCCGGCGGGGCAGCCCCAACTCGCCCGCCCGCAGCCCGGCCTGGAAGCGTGAGCCGGCGTCGAGCGTGGCCATCAGCTCCGCCACGCGCCGTCGATAGGTGCGCAGCGAGATGCCGAGCCGTCCGGCCGCGGACGCGTCGGTGAGCCCGGAACCGAGCGCGTCGAGGATCGTGCGGCCGCCGGCGTCGAGATGCGGGATGTCCCGGCGCAGATAGGTGTCGAGTTCGACGGAGTTGTCCCAGATCGCCGAGAACAGTGCGTGCACCCCGTCGACCATGGTCGGCGATGTCGTCACGGTGTACTGGCGGCCGCTGGGTGTCTGCCGGCCCGCAAGGATCGTCACCCGCCGGTCGATGATGATGGTTTCGTGCGGCAGCGGCGAGCCACTGATCCGGACGAGAGCGCCCTGCCCCTGCACGAGTCGCACATGCGCGCGGGTCGTCTCGTCGGCGAGCGCCATCGGGCTGAGCAGTTTACGGGAGGTCAGACCCGGAGACTCGGTGGCCCGCATCCGGTTGCGGACCGCCGCCCTGGCCGCGGGCTGTGACCAGGTGTCGAGGTCCCGTGCGGCGCACAGGAACTCGGTGCGCACGGACTCGAAGAGATGACCGGCGCGCGCGATCAGTTCCGCGTCCCCCTGGACCGAGTACATCTGTTCGTTCCGCACCCCGCCAGTCTGGCAGCAAGCTGCCACGGGCTCGCCCGGCCTGCCCGTGGCGCACACCATGTGTCTCATGACGATCAAGACCTTCTCCCTCGGCGGAGACCTGACCATCCGTCGGCTCGGCTTCGGCGCCATGCGCCTGGCGATGGGCACCTTCGACGGCCCGGCGCGCGACCCGCGTACCGGCATCGCGGTACTCCGCCGCGCGGTGGCGCTGGGCGTGAACCACATCGACACGGCGGGCTTCTACGGCAGGGGCGCGGTGCGGGCCAACGAGCTGATCCGTACGGCTCTGACTCCCTACCCGGACGACCTGGTGATCGCGACGAAGGTCGGACCGCTGCCCGGACCGGGCGGTGTGCCGAGCGGGCAGGCGACGCCCGGTCAGTTGCGCGCCCTGGTCGAGGCGGATCTGCGAGCCCTCGGGCTGGACCGGCTCGATCTCGTCTATCTGCGGGTGGGCGGTGTGACCGGTCCGGGCGGCGAATCGATCGCGGAACGGTTCGCGGTACTGGCCGAGCTCCGCGCGGAGGGGCTGATCCGGCACCTGGGGGTCAGCAACGTCGACGCCGGTCAGTTCGCCGAGGCGCGGGCCGTCGCGCCCGTCACGGCGGTGCAGAACCAGCACAGCGATGACATGGAACTGCTCGCGGAATGCGAGGCCTCGGGTATCGCGTACGTGCCGTACTTCCCGCTCGGTGGTGGCCGCGCCCCGCTCGATACCGAACGGCTCGGCAAGGTCGCGGCCCGGCTGGGCGCGACCACCGCGCAGGTACGGATCGCCTCACTGCTGGCCATGTCACCGTCGGTGCTGGCGATCCCGGGCACCGGCTCCCTCGACCACCTGGAGGAGAACCTCGCGGCGGACGATCTCGGTCTCGGCGAGGAGGACCTGTCCGAACTGCGCGGCTGATCCGAGGCCCTCGCTCGCGGCCGGCACGGAGCCTGTCGTCCACGACGGGTCGACGGGTTTCCTCACGTGCTCCCGATGGCGCGGGGACAATGGCGGGATGCCTTCCACCTCCCTGCCTTCGCCGTCGGCCCGGGCGGTGGGCCGCCTCCTCTCCGACGACGCCCTCCAGGCGTCCACCGTGGTCGCCAACAACACCATGAACCGCGAGCGTGGCCTCTCCGGCGTCAACAGCTACACCCGCGAGCTGGGGTTCGACCCGCTCACCCACCTGTCGGCGTGCGCCACGTCACCGTCCTGGCTCGACCTGTGCAGCGGGGAGGGCCGTGCGCTGCGGGAGGCTGCGGCTCGGCTGCCCGCATCCGCGGTGCTGACCGGGGTCGACCTCGTCGGCCCGCTCGCGTCTGCTCCCCTGCCGCCGGGGCTCGAACTCGTCACGGCCTCCGTCACCGGCTGGGAGGCCCCACGGGCGTACGACCTGATCACGTGCGTGCATGGGCTCCACTACCTCGGCGACCAGTTGCGCATGCTCACGCGTGCCGCCTCCTGGCTGGCTCCCGACGGGCTGCTGGTCGCCCACTTCGACCCGGACTCGGTGCGTTGGACGGACGGCAGATCGGCCTCGCGCCCGGTCCTGGCCGCTCTGCGCGCCGCGGGATTCGCCTACGAACCGCGCCATCACCGGCTCACGCACCACGGCCCGCAGCCCGTCCGGCTGCCTTTCCGCTATGCCGGCGCCGATCCGGGTGCGGGCCCGAACTACACCGGGCAGCCCGCGGTCGCCTCGTACTACACACCGGAACACGCCTGAATGAAGCAGGGCCCGGAACCAATTGGTTCCGGGCCCTGCTTCGACAGTAGCGGGGACAGGATTTGAACCTGCGACCTCTGGGTTATGAGCCCAGCGAGCTACCGAGCTGCTCCACCCCGCGTCGTTGTGATCCCCAGCCTATGCCATCCCGGCAGCTCCCATGACCACGTCCCCTCCCGGGCCCAGTGCTCCCGGTGGTCCCGGATGTCACCACGGCAGCGACCCCTCGGCGGGGAGGAACGATCCGACGGTCCGGGCCCCGCGGACGCCGAGCGTCCGGCGCCGCTCACCGCGCTCGGCGCCCGAACCGTCGGTGGTCGACGCACGGCCCGCCCTCCGACCCACCGGCTGACCTCCCGAACTGCCGGTCGATGCGTCAATAGCGCTCGGGCGTAGGGTAGTTGCCTCAGCACACTACGCAGAGGGAGCACTCGCATGCCGGTCGCGCTCGGCCTCGGTCTGCCGCAGACGAAGCAGTACGACATCGGCCGCGACGTCGCTGTCGTGGCGCGCGCCGCGGAGGCCGTCGGATACGAGAGTCTGTGGGTGTTCGAGCGGATTCTCTTTCCCGAGCCCGCGGGTCAGGGCCTGTACGGCGTTCCGGGACTGGCCTGGCCCGATCACTACCGAAGCATCGCCGACCCGCTGGTCACGCTGACGCTGGCCGCCGCGGCCACCGAGCGGGTCCGGCTCGGCACGAGTGTTCTCGTCGCCCCTTTGCACGTGCCCTTCCAGCTCGCCCGTTCCCTCGCGTCGCTCGACGCCGCGAGTGGCGGCCGGGTGATCGCGGGGCTGGGGACGGGATGGTCCCTGGACGAGTACGCGGCCGCGTCCGTCGCGCCTTTCGGGAAGCGCGGTGAGGTCCTGGACGAATTGCTGGACGTGTGCGCAGCCGTCTGGGGGCCGGATCCCGTCTCGTACAAGGGCAGTCTGACTACGATCGCACCGTCCGAGGTGGGGCCCAAGCCCGCGCGTCCCATCCCCGTCTATCTGCCGGCCACCGGCCCCCGGGCCACCCGCCGTCTGGTCGACCGGGCCGACGGCTGGATGCCCGTCGCCCTGGGCGCCCCACAGCTCGCCGAGCAGTGGCAGCGGGTGCGGGACGTCGCCGCGGACCGGGGGCGCGAGCGTCCTGTCGGGATCTGCGTCCGGGCCAACGCGCGGTACAGCGCGACGCCTGTCCCGGGCGCGGACCGGCAGCCCTTCCACGGCAATGTCGAGCAGATCGTCGAGGATCTCGTCGCGCATGCCGCCACGGGGGTTCCGGAGATCCTGCTGGACCTCCAGGCCCCGCTCCGCGACGCCTGCGAACTCGTCGACGTGGCCACCGAGGTGTACGAGACGGCACGGGCAGCCGGAGTCTGAGCAGCGCCCGCGCGGCGCCCGGGCGGGGCCGACGCCCGGGCGGCATCGGCACCCCAGTAGTTTCTCGTGGGCAGCTTCAGTGGAGACCCGCCGACGGAGGTACGTGACCCATGGACGACCGCGCTGCGCTGGCCGAACGGTTCGAGGCGGACAGGAGCCACCTGAAGGCGGTCGCGTACCGGATGCTGGGTTCGGCGAGCGAGGCCGACGACGCCGTCCAGGAATCCTGGCTGAATGCCTCCCGGGCCGACGTCAGTGAGGTGCAGAACCTGACGGGGTGGCTGACCACCGTGGTGGGCCGGGTGTGTCTGAACATGCTCCGCACCCGTCGTACGCGCGGTGAGGAGCCCCTCGGCACATACGACCGGACCCCTGGACCGGGCGAGGGGGACGACCCGGAACAGGAGGCCCTGGTCGCCGATTCCGTCGGGCTGGCCCTCCTCGTGGTGCTCGACAGGCTGGCACCGGCGGAACGTCTCGCCTTCGTGCTGCATGACATGTTCTCAGTGCCGTTCGCCGAGATCGGCCCGCTGCTCGACCGTTCCCCGGACACCGCCCGGCAGCTCGCGAGCCGTGCCCGCCGCCGGGTGAAGGGCGGCCCCGCGTCGGCGGACGCGGATCTGCCCCGGCGCCGACGCGTTGTCGAGGCCTTCCTGTCCGCTTCCCGCGCCGGGGATTTCGATGCTCTGGTGGCGCTGCTCCATCCCGATGTGGTGCTGCACGCCGACCGGTCGGTCATTCCCACCCCCGAGCCCGTGGTGGTCCGAGGCGGTCACACCGTGGCGAAGGGTGCGATGGCGGCCACGGGCCGTGCGCTGTTCACCGGTGTCGCGCTCGTCGACGGGCAGGTCGCGCTGGCGATGGCGCCGCAGGGACGGCTGCGCCTGGTCCTCTGCTTCACGGTCGTGGACGGCCTGGTCACCGGTATCGACGTGGTCGCCGACCCGGACCGGCTCGGTACGTTCGACATCGGTGTCCTGGACGACTGACGCGGGACAGGCGGTTGGCCGCGAGCCGTGGCCTCACGCCGCCGGGGACACCGGACGCCGGTAGCTGACACCGTCCTTGGTCCGCGTCAGCTTGCCGCCGATCACCAGGTAGCGGCGGAGGGCCGCGCAGTCCTCATGAACGGTGAGGAGGGCGTCGTTGACTTCGCGTTCGGTGTACGTCCGGTCGGTCTGGAAGAGCGTGTGTGCGAGGTGCTCGAGGAGTTGTTCGCGACGGGCCGTCTTGCGCGGGATCGACGTCAGCCGCCCCTGGGAGAAGAGGGCGGCCACACCACGGCTGGAGTTTGATCGGTTGTCGGACATGGCCCGGAGCTTCTCAGCCGGATCCGGCGCGCGGCAACATGTTTCCCGGGGAGCCTCGGCCGGAGCTGTGGCAACGGGCCGCTGTGCTGCCCGACACCTGTCCGGGGCGGGCGAGTTGACGCCTGAGCGCCGCCACGGTTTCCTGCTGCGATGACGGAACTTCGTATCGAGCGGGTCGACGGCGACGCCATGCTCCAGGACTGGCGCTACATCCACAACGCGATCATCCCCACCGCCGTGCTGTCGCTCGCGGAGGTGCGCGAACGCGCCGGTCGCAACCGGCTCGCCGTCGCCTATCTCGGCGAGGTTGCGATGGGCTGCTCGACCGTGCGGCCACCCGTCGACGGCACTGCGGCGGCCACGGTGATCGCGAGGGTGCTGCCGGGCCACCGCGGCAAGGGATTCGGTGGGCAGCTGTACGAGCGCGGCCTGGCGGACGCGCGCGCACTCGGCGCCGATGCCATCGAGACCTGCGTGCTGGAGTCCAACCCGGAGGGGCTGCGCTTCGCGCTCGGCCGTGGATTCGTCGAGACCGAGCGGTACGTACTGCCGGGTGACAGTGTGCCGTTCATCGATCTGCGGCTCGGCTGACGCCGACGCGGGAGGCGGCGCTCTGCGGTGGCC
Organism: Streptomyces sp. NPDC050422; assembly: GCF_044458665.1. Taxonomy (NCBI): domain Bacteria; kingdom Bacillati; phylum Actinomycetota; class Actinomycetes; order Kitasatosporales; family Streptomycetaceae; genus Streptomyces; species Streptomyces sp. NPDC050422. Next base: position 141,507 of record NZ_JBITIE010000022.1, on the reverse strand, counting down.
GCAGAGCGCCGGCTGTCAGTCCCGCAGGGCCGCGAGTTCGCGCACCGTTGCCATGTCGCTGAAGGGGACGAGCTGTTCGCCGACGATCTGGTAGGGCTCGCTGCCCTTCCCCGCCACCAGCACGATGTCGTCGGGGCCGGCGTCCGACAGGGCGAAGGCGATCGCCGCGCGCCGGTCCGCGTGGCGCTCGAACCGCGTTCCCGTGGCCCTGAGACCCGGGGTGATCTGATCCATGATCGCCTCGGGATCCTCGTTCCTCGGGTTGTCGGAGGTCAGGACGCAGAGGTCGGAGCGGGCCCCGGCGATCTCGCCCATGCGTGCCCTCTTGGTGACGTCCCGGTCTCCCCCGCAGCCGAAGACCGTGATGACCCGGCCCGTGGCGAAGTCCCGTACGGCGCTGAGCACCTTGTCCAGGGAGTCCGGGGAGTGGGCGTAGTCCACGATCACCGCGGTGCCGCTCGGCGTCTCGAACCGTTCGAGCCGCCCGGGGACCGGGGGCATCCCGTCGAGCGCCGCCACCAGACTCTCGAGGTCGTGGCCCAGGAGGTGGCAGGCCGCCAGGGAGGCGAGTGCGTTGGATACGGAGAAGCGCCCCGGCACCGGGATCGCCGCCGGGTACTTGCTGCCCCGGTGGTGGAGGATGAAGCGGGTACCGAAGGCGTCCATGCTCAGGTCGGTGGCACGGTAGTCGGCCGGCGCGTCGATGCCGTACGTGGTGACCCTGCCCGGCATCGTAGGCACGATCGCGGCCCCCACCGGGTCGTCCGCGTTGACCACGGCGCTGCGGCACAGTCCCTGGAAGAGGCGGAGCTTGGCGTCGCGGTAGTCCTCCATGGTGCCGTGGTCGTCCAGGTGGTCCTGGGTGAGGTTGGTGAAGATGCCCACGTCCAGGAAGGCGTGGTCCACCCTGTGGTGCAGCAGGCCCATCGACGTGGCCTCCAGGACCACGGTGCCGACCCCCTGGTCGCGCATCTGGCCGAGGAGGTACTGGAAGTCGGGCGACTCCGGCGTGGTCAGGACCGAGCGGGGCATCGGGATGAGCGCGTCGCCGATGCGGCTCCCCGCCGTTCCGATCACTCCGACCTTGGCGCCCTCCGCGATCCTCAGCACGGACTCGACCATGTACGAGACGGAGGTCTTCCCGTTGGTGCCGGTGACGGCCACCATGTTCATGGAACGGCCGGGTTCTCCGAAGTACCGGGAGGTGACGACCGCCGCCGCGGTCCGGGTGTCCGCCACCCGCACCACGCACGCACCGGTGCCGGCGGAGCGCACGGCTGCCAGGATCTCCGGCGCCCCGCCGTCCAGGAGTACGGCGACGGCTCCGCGCGCCAGTGCCGGGCCCACGGCCTCGGGACCGCCCTCGCGGTGGCCGGGTACGGCGATGTAGAGCGAGCCGGGCGTGACGCGATGGGCGTCGAAGCAGGCTCCGGCGGTGATCGGGGTTTCCGGATCGCCGAGGAGGACCTCGTGATCGTGACCGGCCAGCAACTCCCTCAGGTTCATGCGGGGGTCCTCTCGAAAATGCGGCTCGGCCCGTCGGCCGCCGTCGCGGGGTTGCCGACGGCGCGCCGCGGGAGCTGCGCATGGTGCGGGGTGCTGCGGTCTGCGCAGCGAAGGGGTGGAACGGCTCCGGTGGCGGAGCGGAAGAGCGCGGCCGGGACGGGAAGTGCGTCACGGAACGGCCGGCGGCGGTGGGTTCCTGGTCAGCCGTGGCCGTGCAGGGCGCCGCAGCGCGCCTGGGGAGCGGCGGGGCCCAGCACGAGGGGCGCCCTTCGCAGGCACTCCCTCACCGCATCTGTGTGACCCATATGGGGAGTGTACGTCCCATGGACCGCGCCGGATCCCGGTCGTCGTCGCAGGCGGCGGCCGGGACCGTGCGCCGCGCCGCCGCTCACCGCCCGTGGCTTCGACGGCGCCGGTTCAGGACGCGTGCCGGGGGCCTGCCACGCGGGAGCAGTGTGCTCCCGTGCGACAGGCCCCCGGGACCGGTCGTGCGGTGTCAGGCCGTGTGCAGGGTCAGCCCGTACCGGTTCAGGATCTCGTTGATCGGCTGGTACCAGGTCTCACCGCCGGAGCTGCAGTTGCCCCATCCTCCCGAGGTGACGCCCTGTGCCTGGTCCCCGCTGATGAAGGACCCACCCGAGTCGCCCGGTTCGGCGCACACGCTGGTCTTGGTCATCTGGTGGACCGCGCCCTGGCTGTAGTTCACCGTCTCGTTGGTGGCGAGCACGTTTCCGCAGTGCCAGTGCGAGGTGGATCCGGAGCGGCAGATCGAGGCGCCGACGGGTGCCACGGCGGAGCCGCGGACCAGTTGGTCGGAGATGGTTCCCCAGCCGAGGACGACGGGGACGGTCCACCAGCCGTTGCCCACGCTGACCCAGGCGTAGTCGTTGTCGGGGAAGGAGGACCCCTGGAAGCTGCCTATCCCCGATCCGTCCCAGCCACTGACCGAGGCGCCCGCCTGACCGCAGTGTCCTGCGGTGACGAAGCCGCCGTACACGGAGAAGCCGATCGAACACCGGGCGTTGCCCGTGTAGTACGGGTCGCCGCCCACGGTCCCGGCGGAGTAGGTCCGCGGCGCCTCGGCGGTCTGCTGGACGGCGACGGGGCCGGCGTCGCGCGCTCGCTCGACGAACTTACGGACATCGTTGTCGGATCGCGCCGAGGAGACGACGTTCACGACGACCTTGTTGGCCTCGGGGTCGACGTGCCAGCTGCTGACACCCGCGGGCGCCCGGAGCCGGTCGATCTTCGCCCTGGCCGCGTCGAGGCTGCGCGCGGTGTGCGTCACGAGGCGGACGGCGGCGCCCGTCGCCCGTACGGAAGGTGCCTGTTTCTCGCTGGTGACCGCGACCGTGAGGCCGCCCGTGGACGGGTCGAACCAGGAACCGCCGTACGACGCTCCTGCGGCCCGTTGCGCCTTGGGCTGGATCGCGGTCGCTGTCTTTTCCGCGGAGAGCCGCGCCCTGGCCTCGCTTTCCGTCAGGCCGAGGTCCTTCTGCATGGCCGCCAGCAGACCCCCGGACGCCTGCCGGGTGTCGGTGGCGGTGCGGGAGTCGGTGGTGGGTGTGTCCGCGGCCGAGGCGGACGGGAAGCCTGCGCCCGCCCAGGCTCCGGCGAGGAGCACGGCGGACAGGGCGGTGCGTAAAGCCGTGGTGCGTCTCAAGGTATTGGCCCTTCTGTTGTTCCGGCGACGTGGGGGAGGAACAGCAGGCGTCCGGGAGACGTCTCGCCTGAGAGCGCTCTCAGAGTGTGCCGATCCGGACTGTAGCCGAGAGCTGTTTGCAGGTCCATGCCAATGACAGACCCTGGCGGTCGCCCGGAGATGTCCGGCGGCGAAATCGCGTCAGGGCTGCTCGGGGCGGTAGGTGAACGCGCGCCACAGCGCACGCAGCGCCTCGTCGTCCCGCCAGAAGTCGGGGCCGGCGGCAGGGTCCACCGTTCCCCAGATCCTGATCGCGTCGGGTGACGCGTCTGCGACCGGCTCCCACCCAGGGTCACCGGTGGCCGCGAATCCGGCCCAGGCCGCGACCATCCGGTCCGAGAGACGGTGGTCCGCCGGCGTCGGCGGACCACCGATCAGGAAATGGACACTCTCCTCGGCCAGGTTCCCGAAGGCGAAGGGGATGTCCGCGCAGTGCCAGGCGTACGCCCCCGGCCCGGATCCACCCCGCTGCCGGGCGAAACGCGACAGAAAGGTGCGCCCGCCGGACCGCGCATGCGCGGCGGCGAGCCGGTTGCTGTACTCGCCGAACGACAGGTCCCCGTACACCGCCAGGTGGACATCGCGCACAGTCGCCTCGGGAACGAGGCGGCGATAGTCCGCCGGCAACGAGTCCGGCAGACCGAAGTCCTCGGCGAAACGGGCCAGTTCCTCCTCGGTGGTGACCTCGGCGCAGCTGCCGACGGCGCCCATCAGCCAGTACTCCTGGGTGGTGTGGCAGACGAGGAGGTCGATATCCGGCGCCGCCCCGGCCGCGACCAGGTCCAGCGGGTCGGCACGCAGGAGGTGGCCGTCGGCGACCGGGCCGAAGATGACGGGGTCCCAGGAGAGGCGGCCGGAGTGCGGATCCTGCCGGAAACCCTCGACGACCGCGTCGGATGCCCGCACCAGTGTGTGCGCGGACGCGGCTGCCAGACCGGCGTGCGTCGCGGCGATCGCCGCCTCGGCGGCCACCTGCCGTGTGACGTGCTCGGCGAGCTCCGGTGCGAAGACCGGGCCGACGGCGCTGTGCGCGATCGCCCGCCGGAACAGCCCCCGCGCCCCGTCCATGGTCATCAGGCAGGCCACGGACGTCGCTCCGGCGGACTGCCCGGCCACGGTGACGTTGTCCGGGTCTCCTCCGAAGGACGCGATGCTGTCGCGTACCCACTCCAGCGCGGCGATCTGGTCGAGCAGCCCGCGGTTCGGCGGGCAGGCGTCCTCGCCGTCGTCCGGGACATGGCCGAAGCCCTCGAACCCGATCCGGTAGTTGAGCGTGACCACGACGAGGCCGGCCCGGGCGAGCGCCGTGCCGTCGAAGTCCGGCTGGGCGCTGGACCCGAAGGTGTAGGCCCCACCGTGGATCCAGACGAGCACCGGCAGCCTGCGGCCCGCGGCCCCGTTCCCGCTTTCGGGGGTCCACACGTTGAGGCCGAGGATGTCCTCGTCACCGGGCGACCAGCTCGGAGCGCCCGGCAGTTCCGCCGACTGTGGCGAGACGGGGCCGAACTCCACGCAGTCGCGGATGCCCGTCCAGGCGTGCCGGGGGCGCGGCTCCCTGAACCGGGCAGCCCCGAAGGGCGGTTCGGCGTACGGAATGCCGAGGACGGCGACGGCTCCCCGGTCCGGTGCACGTCCGCGCACTCGGCCACTCACCGTGTCGAAAACACTTGTCAAGGCTGCCCTGCCATCCTTCGTTCCCCCGCCCCGGCCGGGGCCGGCGCGAAGATCAGAATGGCAGAACAGCCGGCCGCGGCGCGAACGAATTGCCCTCACCGCACGGGGTGCTTCACCGGGTGGAGAACGCGTGCACGGTCGCCGTCCGGTAGGTCCTGCCGGGGCGCAGCACGGTGGAGGGGAAGGACGGCTGGTTGGGTGCGTCGGGGAAGTGCTGGGCCTCCAGGCAGAAGGCGTCGCCCTGCCGGTAGAGGCGGCCCGAGGTGCCGGTGAGAGTGCCGTCGAGGAAGTTTCCGGTGTAGAGCTGCATTCCGGGTTCGGTGGTGTACATCTTCATGACCCGGCCGGAGTCGGGGTGGGTGACGGTCAGGGCGTACTCGGGCCGGGGCGTGATGCCTTTGTCCAGCACGTAGTTGTGGTCGATGCCCTGGGCGATCACCGTCTGCTCGTGCGGCGTGCGGTCCTGCTCGCCGATGCTTCGGGCGCGGCGGAAGTCGAAGGGGGTACGGGCGACGGGGGCGAGTTCCCCGGTCGGGATGAGCGTGGGGCCGACCGGGGTGTAGCGGGTGGCGGCCAGTTCCAGCAGATGGCCGTCGACCGTGCCGCTTCCCTCCCCGGCGAGGTTGAAGTAGGTGTGGCTGGTGAGGTTGACGACGGTGGCCCGGTCGGTCGTGGCCTCGTAGTCGATGCGCCAGGCGCCGCGCGCGGTGAGGGTGTAGGTGACGCGGACGGCCAGGTTGCCCGGGTATCCGGCTTCTCCGTCCGGGCTGGTCCGGGTGAGGACCACGCCCGTGTCGGTGCCACGGGTGAACGGTTCGACGTTCCACATGCGTTTGTCGAAGCCCCGGTCACCGCCGTGCAGGCTGTTCGGGCCGTCGTTGACGGGCAGTTGGTAGGTGGCGCCGTCAAGCGTGAACCGCCCGTCGGCGATGCGGTTGCCGTAGCGCCCGATCAGTCCGCCGAAGTAGGGCGACTTGGCCACGTAGTCGTCGATGTTGTCGAAACCCAGGGCGACATCGGTGGTCCTGCCGCGGCGGTCGGCGGTTTCCAGGGACTGGATGATGCCGCCGTAGGAGAGGGCCCTGAGCGTTGTCCCGCCGTTGCTCAGGGTCCAGCGGTGCACCGCCGTGCCGTCGGCGAGCCTGCCGAAGAGCTCCTTGGTGGGCGCGTTGCCGGATGTGCCGCGACGGCCGTCCGATGCGTGGGCGGCGCCGGCCGTGGTGGCGGTGATCCCTGCGGCGGCCGCGGCCGTCAGCACGGTGCGTCTGGTGGTGCTGGGCATGGGTGACTCCTTGACGGGGAGGGGGAGTTACGAGCCGACCTTGCGTTTGTTGTAGACGTCGAAGCCGACGGCGGCGAGCAGCACGAGCCCCTTGATGACCTGCTGGTAGTCGGTGCCGATCCCCACGAGCGACATACCGTTGTTGAGTACGCCGAGCACGAGACCGCCGATGATGGCACCGAAGACCGTGCCGACTCCGCCGCTCATGGATGCCCCGCCGATGAACGCGGCGGCGATGGCTTCCAGTTCGAAGTTCGTCCCCGCCTGGGGTACACCGGCGTTGAGGCGCGCGGCGTAGACGATCCCGGCGAGCGCCGCCAGTACGCCCATGTTCACGAAGACGAGGAACGTGACGCGCTGGTCCTTGACGCCTGAGAGTTTCGCCGCGGCGCGGTTGCCGCCCAGCGCGTACACATGGCGGCCGATGATCGCGTTGCGCATGACGTAACCGAAGCCGATGAGCAGCGCGGCGAGCAGGAGGAGCACGACGGGGACACCGCGGTAGCTGGCCAGGGTCATGGTGAAGGCGAGTACGGCCGCGGCCAGAGCGACGCACTTGGCGAGGAAGATGTTGCGGGGCAGGACGTCGAGTTCGTAACGCTGCTGGCGCCTGCGGTCGCGGACCTCCTGGAGGAGGGCGAAGGCCAGCAGCGCGCAGCCCATGAGGAGGGTCAGGTTGTGGTAGTTGGTCTCGGGCCCGATCTCGGGGAGGTAGCCGGTGGAGATCTTCTGGAAGCCCTCGGGGAACGGGCCGAGCGAGCGGCTGCCCAGCAGGATCTGCGTACCACCGCGGAACAGCAGCATTCCGGCCAGTGTGACGATGAACGAGGGGATGCCGACGTACGCGATCCAGAAGCCCTGCCAGGCGCCCGCGACCGCCCCGACGATCAGCGAGAGCACGAGGGCGAGGACCCAGGGCATGTCGTGCTCGACCATCATGACCGCGGCGGCCGCGGAGACGAAGGCTGCCAGCGAACCGACGGAGAGGTCGATGTGCCCGGCGATGATGACGATCATCATCCCGATGGCGAGAACCAGGATGTAGCTGTTCTGAAGAACGAGGTTGGTGACGTTGTTCGGCTTGAGCAGGACTCCGTCGGTCCATATCTCGAAGAGGACGACGATCACCCCGAGGGCGATGAGCATCCCGTACTGGCGCATGTTGCGGCGGGCCGCGTCCAGGAGGAGGCTGCCGGTCGTCGGGGTCGGGGCCGGGGCGGCCTTGCCGGTGCGCTGCGGGGTGTCGGTGGGGGCCTGGGGCATTCCTGCTACCTCTTGTCGCTGGTCATATGGCGCATGAGGACCTCCTGGGTGGCCTGCGCGCGCGGGACTTCGCCGGTGAGCCGGCCGGCGGCCATGGTGTAGATGCGGTCGCACATGCCGAGCAGCTCGGGAAGCTCGGACGAGATGAGCACGACGGCCTTGCCCTCGGCTGCCAGCCGGTCGATGACGGAGTAGATCTCGTACTTCGCGCCGACATCGATCCCGCGGGTCGGCTCGTCGAGGATGAGGACGTCCGGACCGGCGAAGATCCACTTGCCGAGGACGACCTTCTGCTGGTTGCCGCCGGAGAGGCGGCCCACCTGCTCGAAGACCGTGGGGGCCTTGATTTTCATGGAGGTGCGGTACGACTCGGCGACACGGGTCTCCTCGTGCTCGTCGACGATCCCGCGCCGCGACACCTTGTCCAGGGCGCCGAGGCTGATGTTGCGGCCGATGGTGTCGATGAGGTTGAGGCCGTACTGCTTTCGGTCCTCGGTGACGTAGGCGATCTTGTGGCGGACCGCTTCGGAGACGGTGCGAGTACGGATCTCCTTGCCGTCCTTGAGGACCGTTCCGCTGATGTTGCGGCCGTAGCTGCGGCCGAAGACGCTCATGGCGAGTTCGGTGCGGCCGGCGCCCATCAGCCCGGCGATGCCGACGATCTCACCGCGACGCGCCAGGACGGAGACGCGGTCGACGACCTTGCGGTGCTGGTCGATCGGGTGGTGGACCGTCCAGTCGCGTACCTCCAGGGCCGGGTGCGCTCCCGGGTCTCCTTCGTACGGGGTGCGTTCCGGGAAGCGGTGGTCGAGTTCGCGGCCGACCATGCCGCGGATGATGCGGTCCTCTGTCGTCGAACCGGCGCCCACGTCAAGGGTTTCGACCGTCCGGCCGTCGCGCAGGACGGTCACGGAGTCGGCGACCGCGGTGATCTCGCCGAGCTTGTGCGAGATGATGATCGACGAGATGCCCTGACTCTTCAGCTCCTCGATGAGCGTGAGGAGTTTGGCGCTGTCCTCGTCGTTGAGGGCGGCGGTCGGCTCGTCGAGGATCAGCAGCTCGACCTTCTTGGAGAGCGCCTTGGCGATCTCGACGAGTTGCTGCTTGCCGACGCCGATGTCCGCGACCCTGGTCTGCGGATGCTCCCTCAGACCGACCCGGTCGAGCAGGACGGCCGCGTGGCGCAGGGTCTCGTTCCAGCTGATGAAACCGCGCGTGGCGTGTTCGTTGCCGAGGAAGATGTTCTCGGCGATGGAGAGGTACGGCACCAGGGCGAGTTCCTGGTGGATGATCACGATGCCTCGTGCCTCGCTGGCCCGGATGTCCTTGAAGGCGCAGTTCTCGCCCCTGAACCGAATCTCCCCTTGGTAGCTCCCGTGCGGATGCACGCCGCTGAGTACCTTCATCAGGGTCGACTTGCCGGCACCGTTCTCCCCGCAGATGGCGTGCACCTCGCCCTGGGCGACGGTCAGGGAGACGTCGGAGAGTGCCTTCACACCTGGGAACGTCTTGACGATGGACCGCATCTCCAGGATGGGTACGGCGGCGGCCACCGGGCCTGCCGTCGGAGCCTTCATCGGAGGTCGCTCTCCTTGATGTAGCCGGAATCGACGAGCTCGGCGCGGTAGTTGGTCTTGTCGACGCTCACCGGGTTGAGCAGGAACGCCGGGACGACCTTCTTCTCGTTGTCGTACGTCTTGGTGTCGTTGACCTCGGGCTTCTTGTCGTTCAGTACGGCGTCGGCCATCTGGACGGCCTGTTTGGCGAGGGCGCGGGTGTCCTTGTAGACGGTCTGCGTCTGCTGGCCTGCCATGATCGACTTCACCGAGGCGACCTCGGCGTCCTGGCCGGTGACGATGGGGTACGGCTTGGCGGCGGTGCCGTATCCGTCCGACTTCAGGGCCGAGATGATTCCGATCGACATGCCGTCGTAGGGCGAGAGCACCGCGTCGACGCGCTCGGAGGAGTAGGCGCTGGTGAGGAGGTTGTCCATGCGCTTCTGGGCGGTGCCGCCGTCCCAGCGGAGCGTGGTGGCCTGGTCCATTTTCGTCTGCTTGCTGCGGACGACGAGCTGCTTCTTGTCGATGTACGGCTTGAGCGTCTTCCATGCGCCCTGGAAGAAGTAGCGCGTGTTGTTGTCGTCGGAGGATCCGGCGAACAGCTCGATGTTGAACGGCCCCTTCTCGGTCCCGGACTTCAGCCCGAGCTTGTCGAGGATGTAGTCGGCCTGGAGCTCGCCGACCTTCTCGTTGTCGAAGGAGGCGTAGTAGTCCACGTCCGGGGTGCCGAGGATGAGACGGTCGTACGAGATGACCCGGATGCCCTGCTCCGCCGCCTGGTGCAGCACGTCGCTGAACGCGCGGCCGTCGATGGCGGCGATCACGAGGACGTCCACACCCTTGGTGATCATGTTCTCCACCTGGGAGACCTGCTGGTCGACGTCGTCCTCGCCGTACTGGAGATCCGTCTTGTATCCGAGCTTCTCGAACTCGGCGGCCATGTTCTTGCCGTCGGCTATCCAGCGCTCCGACGACTTGGTCGGCATGGCGATTCCGATGGTCGAGCCCTTGCCGCCCGTCTTCTTCTCCTTGCTGCCGCCTTCCCCGCTCTGGCCGCAGGCGGCGAGAGTCACCGAGAGGGCGAGGGCGGTGAGGACCGTTGCGGTCCGGGCGACGCGCGGGGTGGGCACGGTTCGTGAGGTGCGCATGGTCGGTCCTCCGGGTGCGAGGGAAGCGGCTGAGCGGACCGCACTGCCCTCATGGGTGTTCGGTATTTCGGACATGGTTCGGCGTGCACGGCAGCCGCAAACACTCGAGGCCCCCGCCGCGCCCGTGGGCATCCCTCTTGCGCGACACGGCAGTTGAGTTGACTGTCGTTCGAAATCTCGTCATGCGTTCGAAATGTGGGCGTGACGGTAGTGAGGGGGCGGGGAGGCTGTCAATGGGGCAGGCAGGCGCTGCCGCGGTAACCCTCACCGGCGGGATACGGTTTCGGCCGGACCGGCGCTCCCCACGTTCCTCCCGGACGGGCACGCCGGACGGGCATGGTGCGAGCGGGCCCGTCCGGCGTGACGGCGGTCAGCCGGCCTGGCCGATCGCACTCCGGAGCATGGCCACGGTGGTCGCAGCCGCGGCGCGTTCCGCCTCGTCGCCCGTGGCGCGCACCCGCTCCTCCAGCAGCACGACGGCCGCCTGGAGCACGCCCACCCGGACGGGGACGCTCTGCATGGCCGTCAGCACGGCCGCGGCCTGTTCGGCGGGCGTCGCCGTCGCGGCCTGCGGAATGAGGGTGGAGATTCCGCGCCCGAGTGCACGGTCACGAGGCGGCTGAGCCGCGGCAGTGGTCACCGAGGAAGTCTGCCGCACCCGGTGGGCGGATTGGGTCAGCGACTTGGCCGCGGCACCCCGGAGCCGTCCTGGAGATGATGGTGAACACGTGTCAACAGGGCCGTCAGCCGGGCACGTTCGCGCGCGTTCAGAGGTGCCAGAACATCATCCTGCACGGCGGCCGCGTCGGCCTGGAGGCGGTCGAGCAAGGTGCGGCCCGTCGGGCTGACGGTGACCGTCACACGCCGACGGTCGGCGGTGTCGCGCGCCCGGTCCACCAGTCCGGCCGCGCTCAGTTCGTCGATGATCTTCACGATGTCGCTGCGGTCGATCGCCAGCCTCGACGCCAGCTCCCGTTGCACATGGGGGCCGAAATCGACCAGGGCGGCCAGTACCGCCATGTGCCGGAGCCGCAGGCCGCGGTCGGCCAGCCGCTCGGCGAGGCGGTTCCGCGCGGTCTTGCCCGTCCTGGACATGAGGTAGGTGGTGAGTCCCAGGAGACTGGGCGGGGTCTCGTTCTCGTTCACTTGTATATCGTAGGTGCGCACCCATCATGGGTGCACACCCAGAATTGTTCGGGGGGCATTGTGCGGGGCTTGCGAACGACTCGTTGCCCACCGCGAGCGAGATGGCCGCGTCGGCGCCGCCGAGACGGCGTGTCTCCTGCGCGATGCCCTGCACGCGGGCATCGATGACATGATCGGCCCCAACTCCCTGGCGAGGGCCGGCTTCTCGTCCCCGGCGTACGACGTGGTGTCGTGATTCAGCCAGAAGTAGCGGTTGCAGTAGAGCAGGACCTTGTGGTGCGGCCGCAGCCGTTTGACCTCGCGGATGAAGCGGTCCTTCTCGGCGTTGCTCGCATGCGTTCCCTCGCCGTTCTGCTCCCAGTCCACGGCCAGCAGTTCGCCCGCCTTTTCCGGCGCCTTGCTCAGGAAGTATTCCGCCTGTGCCGTGATATTCCCGGGCCACAGGAAGTGGTAGAACCCGACCACGCATTCTGCGTCCCGGGCACGTTTCGCCTGCGCCGCCAGACGCGGATTTATGTACGAACGGCCCTCGGTGGCCTTGATGAAGACAAAATCCAGCCCGTCCGTTTCGAACGACGCCTGATAGGCGCTGACGTCGACACCGTGCAGCATGGGTACCGCCTCACACATGGTCCGGAGAATCCGCTTCCTCCCCTGATACGTGCCCGCGGCGCACTGCTCCCATCCGTCCGACGGGACGGAAAAAGATGAGTGCCCCGGCGCAAGGAATAGCTTCCGGCCGACAGGAGTTGGTGAACCGGCGGAACCCCTTGCACGTATCGCACGCACCAGCGGAAGGTCGGATCCATGAAGATCGGCATCATCGGAGCAGGGAATATCGGCGGCAACCTCACCCGGCGCCTCACCGCGCTCGGCCACGACGTGTCCGTCGCCAACTCACGCGGTCCGCAGACACTCACCGCGCTGGCCGAGGAGACCGGTGCGACCGCCGTCACCGCTTCCGAGGCGGCGAAGGGCGCCCAGGTCGTCGTCGTCACCGTTCCGCTCAAGGCCGTCCCGGCCCTGCCCGCCGGCTTCCTGGACGGTGCCGCGGAAGGCTTCGTGGTCATCGACACCGGGAACTACTACCCGCGCGAGCGCGACGGCCGGATCGCGGCGATCGAGGACGGGCTGCCCGAGAGCCGCTGGACGGAGCAGCAGATCGGTCACCCCGTCATCAAGGCCTTCAACGGAACCTACGCGCAGGACATCCTCTCCCAGGGGCAGCCGACGGGCAGCACGGGCCGTCAGGCGCTGCCGGTGGCCGGCGACGACGCTGCGGCGAAGCAGACGGTCCGTGACCTGATCGATGAGCTGGGCTTCGACACGGTGGACGCGGGCGGGCTCGACGAGTCGTGGCGCCAGCAGCCGGGCACACCGGTCTACGGCAACCAGGGTGATGTCGCGGCGATCGAGAAGGCCCTGGCCTCGGCGTCCGCCGAGCGGACCGCCGAGTGGCGGGCCTGAGGTCCTCTCCGGCCCGTGTGCGGCAGGGGCGCGAGGCACCCACCCCTGCCGCACGGCCTGCTGCTGCCCGGGCAGCAGCCGCCCGCCCCCTGCCGCGTGCGCCGGGCCCCCGTACCCCTCGGGGTCTCAGCCGTCGTAGCCTGTGCTGCGACTGACCTTCTCCCAGGCCAGCAGTTCGGTGCGGGAGGCGTCGAGGCTCGCGAGGACCGCATCGGTCGCGTCGTTGCCGAGCGGCAGCCGGAGCGGGGTGTCCTGGGCCGCCAGCGCCGTCAGGATGGCGGCCGCCGCCTTGCGCGGGTCGCCCTCCTGCCTGCCGTCGGAAGCCGGGAGGTTGCTGCGGACCGGGCCAACCGTCTCCGCATAGGCGGCAAGGGCCGCGGACTGACGGAGGGCGCCGCCCCCGGCGAAGCCGGTCCGGAACGATCCGGGCTCGACGATCAGCACCTTGATGCCGTGCGGAGCCACCTCCGCGGCCAGCGCCTCGGACAGACCTTCCAGGGCGAACTTCGTCGCCGAGTAGCCGCCGACCCCCGGGAAGGTGAACCGGCCGCCCATGCTGCTCATCTGGACCACGGCGCCGGAGCCGTTACGGCGCATGTGCGGCAGCACGGCACGCACCAGTACGGCCGGCCCGAAGAAGTGCAGGTCCATGAGATCGCGCAGCTCACGGTCGCTCGTCTCCTCCACGGCACCGACCAGCCCCATCCCCGCGTTGTTGACCACCACGTCGATCCGGCCGTACCAGAGCACGGTGTCCGCCACGACATCCGCGATGCGCGCCGTGTCGGTGACATCCAGTTGTACGGCGACGGCGCGGTCGGGATGCGCGGCCACCAGGTCGTCGAGCGCCTCCGGCTTGCGGGCCGTGGCGACGACGGTGTCCCCGGCGGCGAGGGCTGCCGTGGCGATGGCGCGGCCGAAGCCGGAGGAGGCCCCGGTGATGAGCCAGACCCGTCCCGGAGCGTTGTCGCGGGGCGCTGCTGCGTGTTCGGCGTTCATGTCCGACTCCAGGTCTTTCCGGTGGCGTTGCGGTGATCCAGTTGTGTCATCCGGCTCCCGGCACAGTCCAAGACAAAGACCTGGACTGGTGGGCGGTCAACCCCCGCCCGGACGGTTCGAGTCCGCGGTGGGGTCCGACGAACGACAACGTCGAGGAGATGCTGGAGCAGGTGGCGGAAGGTGCCGCCATCTGTTTCGCACCGCTGAGTATGGCCCGGTACTACGCGCGGCCCGATCTCTCCTGGGTCCCGCTGACGGACGTGGAACCACTGCGCGTCGTGCTCGCCTGGGCGGAGCAGACCGACAACGCGCTGGTGCGCGGGTTCGCCGGCGTGGTGCGCGAACTCTCCACCCAGAAGCCGACGGGTGGATGAGAACGCGCGGGACGGCCGGCGCTCGCGCTGATGCCGGAGTGAGGACTTCACCGCAACGCCGGGCATCCTGCCGAGGACAGGATGCCGTCGTCACCCTTGATGCCGGCGCCGCTGCCGGCGAGGGGAACCGGGCCGCTACGAGGCCGCATCCACCTCGGCCAGGCCCTCCTCCTGTCGGGCCGGCAGGCTGTCCATGAAGGAGCTGACGGAGAACACCGCACGTCCGGGGCCGGGCGGTCCGTAGCCGGGCGGCGAGCTGAGTCCGTACTCCTCCATCGTCGAGCGATAGGCGTCGAGCAAACGGATGTGGTACTCCAGCGGCGCACCGTCCGGGTTGGTCCTGCCGAGCGGTGTCGTCGGTTCGGGGCACCAGGTGGTGAAGCGCGGGGTGATGCCGTGCGACATGAAGAACCGCAGGCCCTCGGTGGTGGAGTCGATCGCCTCCTTCACCGTGGTGAAACCGAACGGCTCGGCCATCTCCACGCCCGCGACGAAGTTGGGGATGACGTTGCGGGCACCGAAGACGTCGGCGGAGTCCAGGATGCGGCGGTGCCATTCGTCGCGGCCGACGTAGCGCTCCTTGCCGGGGCAGTAGAGCTCGAACAGCCTGGGGTCCCACACCTCGTAGTTGGGGTGGTAGATCTGCACGCCGTAGTCGTGGAAACGCTGGACGTCCGCCTTGGGCAGGGCCTGGGCGACGACCTTGCCGATCCAGCGGCCGGGGAAGCGCTCCTCGATGGCCTTGGCGTACTGACCGTAGAAGTCGGCCTCGTCCCGTCCGCCGATGTGGGAGGTGATGGCGCCGCCCGTGAGGGTGTAGGCCGTGGAGGTCTTCGCCGTGTCGTACCGGTCGATGATGGCCAGTGCCTCCAGGACCTCCTCGACGGGCTTCACTCCGGTGTAGGGACGCCCCGCCGCCTTGTGCTGGCGCCAGTTGTGGTTGATGTCGCAGTACTGGCACTCCTCCTTCGCGCCGAAGTACTGGCAGACGCGGAAGACCGTCAGGTAGACCAGGTAACCCCACTGGATCGTGGGTGCGACCTCCATGACCGACTTGCCGTTGCCGAGGGTGTGGCGGTAGTAGTCCGGCATGGGAGGCAGACCGACGTCGGAGATCCGCCGGCCGTCGAGGTACAGCCCGAGCACTCCTTCACCGTCGGCCGCCACGCGGTAGGGGGACGCCGGGTTCACGCGCACGGAGACCACGGTGCGACGCAGTTCGTACGGGCCGCCGGTGAGCACGATCTCCTCGGGCGGGCGGCGCAGCGCGGCGGCACCGAGTTCGGGAAGGGTGCCGTGGTCGAAGGAGAAGATGAAGTACGACTTGGGCTTGATGTCACCGCCCTCGTTGTCGCTGAGCGCGGACTCGTCGAAGGCGAGACCGCCGCGCAGCAGGTCCTCCTTGATGACGGCCTCCCGCGGTACGTGCGGGAACTGCTCCATCAGACGCTCGATCAGACAGGTGCGGCTCGTGTCGGTGTTGCCGGGGTCGGTGCGGCTGGGCATGTACGGGCTCCTGGGTCCGGTCGTGGCGGGGTGTTCCGGGTACGCCGTCCTGTCCAACGAACCAGGGACTCGAAGCGTTCGCGTTCTCGTCTGCGGGAACGGCCGGAACCCACCGCCTGCCCCTATGTGACCGGTGAGTAGGGTGTGGTGCCCGGGAGCCCGTCGGCCGTGCGGCCGTTCCGACGCCCCGGTGGTTGCCGCAGTCGGCCGCGGAACGGGAGTGCCTCATGCCCCGCACCATGTCCGTGTCGGACAGCATCGTGGTCCTCGCCGAACCCTCGCTCGTGTACGACCGGTTGAGCGACCCCACCGCGATGGGCAACTGGAGTCCGGAGAACCGGGGCGCCGAGGTGCTCGGTGAGCGCCGGGGCGCGTACGTCGGGATGGTCTTCGAGGGCCGGAACAAGCGCGGGGCCATGCGCTGGACGACCCGGTGCACGGTCACGGCGGCCGACCCCGGTGAACGGTTCGCCTTCCGTGTCCACGCCATCGGCGCCAAGCGGCCCCGGCTGCCGGGTGCGATCGCCACCTGGGAGTACCGCTTCGAGGCCGTGGACGGCGGCACCAGGGTCACCGAGATCTGGACGGACGACCGCCGCGCCTGGCCGGACTTCCTGGCCAACGCCTTCGACCGGGCGGCGACCCGGGGGCACACCTTCGCCACGCTCCAGCGGCTCAAGGCGGCACTGGAGGCCTCGCCGGCCGACGAGGACCCACAGGCATGACGGGTGGCCGGGCCGTCACTCGCTCCAGTGCGCGGGGCGGCTGAGCGAGGGAGAAAGCCGAGTGGCGCCGTTCCCCTTCGCCGCGTTGACCTGGGACTGTGTCAGGAAGAGCGCCCCGGTCAGGTCGGCCCCGGACAGGTCCGCGTCCCGGAAGTCCGCACCGATGAGATCGGCCAGCCGCAGGTCTGCGCCGGCGAGGTCCGCCGCGATGAGGTACGCACCGCGCAGGTCGGCGCCCCGCAGATCGGCTCCGCCGAGGCGGGCGGCGATCAGGTCCGCACCGCGGTGGCTCCGCTTCTTCTTCCGGGGCGCGGTGGCGCGTACGAGTTCGCTGGTGCGTGCCAGCAGGGCGGCGACCCCGTCGCGGTGCGCCACCACGTCGAGGTCCGCGAAGGCGTCCGCGTCGAGGCGGGTGAGACGCTCGGTCGCTTCCAGGCTGCGCCGGATCTCTCCGTGCAGGGAGCGGGCCGGTGCCAGGGAAGCGGCCTCCGTGAGGTACCAGAGCAGCTCGTGGAGCTGACGCATGAGCGGGAAGACCTGGAACATCTGCCGGGCGGTCTCCGGTGCCGTACGCCAGTCCCGGCCGCCGAAGGTCTCCCCCGACACCTTCTGGCCCGCGCCGAAGCAGTCGTACACCGTGCAGCCTGCGAAGCCTTCGGTACGCAGCCGGGTGTGGATGCCGCAGCGGAAGTCGTCCTGGAGGTTGCGGCAGGGTTTGCCCGCGTCCTTGTTGATGGCGAAGTCCGCGGACCGGGTGAGGGTCAGCGCGACGCAGCACAGTCCGAAGCAGTTGCCGCAGTCGGCGCGCAGAGCGGTACGGCCGCCACCGTCGGTACCGGGGGCTCGGTCGTTCTCGGGCACGGTACGTAAGTCCTTTGGTGTGCGTGGTTCCTGGGCGGTCGAGCCTATCCAGGTTCGGCGTTCCGCCCCGCCACGAGGTGCCCGCGACCGACGGCGGCCCCGGGGCGCCCGCCTGTCCGGAGACACTGCGGACCATAATGATGGTTAATACATCTTTTGGGAGGTGGCAACCATCGTGACGAACGCACCGGTCGACAGCATTCCGGCCCAGCGGGTCCTGACCGACCCGGCGGGTCTGACCCGGTACCAGCACGACGAGGCCGAATGGGCACCGTACGGGACACCGCTGGCCGTGGTGCGCCCGCAGAACACGCGCGAGGTGCAGGACGTGGTGCGCCATTGCATCGCCCACCGCATCCCGTTGGTACCGCGCGGTGCGGGTACCGGTCTGTCCGGGGGCGCGAACGCCGTCGACGGGGCGATCGTCCTGTCCTTCGAGGACATGAACGGCATCGTCTCCATCGACCGCGCGGAGCGGCTCGCCGTCGTCCAGCCCGGTGTGGTCAACGATGATCTGCGCGCGGCGAGCGCCGAGCACGGGCTGTGGTACCCGCCGGATCCGGCGAGTTCACCCTGGTCCACCATCGGTGGGAACGTGGCGACGAACGCCGGGGGCATGTGCTGCGTCAAGTACGGCGTGACGCGCGACTACGTTCTGGGCCTGGAGGTCGTCAACGGACTCGGCGAAGTCGTCTCGCTCGGGCGCCGGACCGCGAAGGGCGTGGCGGGCTACGACCTGGCCGGGCTGATGGTGGGCTCCGAGGGGACGCTCGGGGTGATCACGGAGATCACGGTGCGTCTGCGGCCCGCCAGGCTCCAGGAGCGGACGGTGGCGGGGTACTTCTCGTCCGTGGTCGCCGCGGGCGAGGCGGTGAGCGCCGTGACCGCGTCCGGCGTCATTCCCTCCGCGCTCGAACTCGTCGACCGCCACTGCCTCGCCGCGGTCGACGCCTGGAAGAAGATGGGCCTCTCCGCGGACGCCGACGTGGTGCTGCTCGGCCGCGTCGACACCCCCGGCGCCGAGGGCGACGCCGAGGCCGAACTCGTCCGCGACTGCTTCGAACGCGCCGGTGCGACCTGGGCCGCGGTCTCCACGGACCAGCAGGAGGCGGACGCGCTGTTCCAGGCCAGGCGGCTGGCCTATCCGGCACTGGAGCGGCTCGGCCCGGTGCTGACCGAGGACGTCTGTGTGCCGCGTACCGCGGTGCCGGAGATGCTGGCCCGGATCGAACGTACGGCCGCCCGGCACGACATCCTCGTCGCCAACATCGCGCACGCGGGAGACGGCAATCTCCATCCGCTGATCATCACGCCGCCCGGGGACGAGGCCGCGCGTGCCCGCGCCCAGCTCGCCTTCGAGGACATCCTGGACGACGCGATCGCGCTCGGCGGCACGGTGACCGGTGAACACGGGGTGGGACTGCTGAAGATGCGCGGCATGAACAAGGAACTGGGCCCGGCGGTGCTCGGCATGCACCACGCGGTCAAGGCAGCGCTCGATCCGCACGGCATCCTCAACCCGGGCAAGGTACTCGGGGGCGTCTGACCCGGTTGTCAGCGGGGCGGCGCACACTGGCACCAGTGCGGCACGGCTGAGGGGAATGGGATGAGCGCCGGGGAAGAAGAGACCGGTTTCGAACCGGCCACCGGGGAGGGCCCGCCTCCCCCGGAACCGGCCGAGCGGCGGGCCGCCTCGGTGCGGACCGCGTTCGCCGGGATGCTCCAGATCCGGCGCCTGACGAACACCGGCCCGGCGGCCCCGGAGACGGTGCCGGCGGCCTGGGAACTGCACAGGGCTGTACGGGCCGTCGCCCTGGCCCTGGAGGCATCCGGACTGACCGCGTCGGTCGTTGACGCGTCGGGCCGGCGCACGGCGACGGGGTACCGGGTGGCCGCGGGCACGTCACCGGGAACCGCACGGGTGGAGTGGCTCGGGCCGCCGGGCAGCGGCGCGGCGCACGGGGAGGAGGGTGCGCTGACCCGGTGTGCCGCGGTGTTGCGGGAGTTGGGCTGGATCGCCCTGCTCTACCGCGGACCGCGAAGCCGCCGGTTCCTGGAGGTGGAGCCGCCGTCGGGTGCGGCTCGGCCGGGCAGCCGATAAGAGGCGTGCCGCAGCGGTTACCGGGGCCCGCTGTCAGACCCATGAGAGATGCTTGCGGGTCCGACACCTCTGACCTGGAGATGCTGAGATGCGCAATGACGAACTCGCCGCGGCGCAGGCGTACGTCCGTTTACTGGAGGCGACACGGGCGGCGCTCTCCGATCCGGACGACGCCCCGCTGTACATGCCGTTGCTCGCCTCACCGATCGCCGAGGCGGACGGTGCGCTGCGCCGCGCCGGACTCTCGGGCAACGAGTCACGCTTCTTCGACCTCGTCCGTTCGCTCCGGCCCAGCATGGCGGACAGTGGGCACTGACCGGCCACCCGCTCCGCGAAGTCGTCTGCCGAACCTGTCGGCCCGGCCCGCCTCGGCTTCCCGGAGCGGGCCGGGCCCGTCTTCGGCCGGGACGCCCCGATCCGTGGTGAATTGATTCAAACCCGTTCGACCGCAGATGAAGACCGCCTGACCGCTTGACTAGTGAGCGGCATCGTACCTAGCGTACGTTCGGATGAAACGATTCACACGATCCTGACGATCACCGTCGCCGGGTGACTCTGCTTACGAGGTGTTCATGTCTGATGTGTCGGCCGTCAAGGCAGCCCTGAAGTCTCAGGTGATCGAGACCCCTTCGTGGGGCTACGGCAATTCCGGGACCCGGTTCAAGGTGTTCGCGCAGCCGGGGGTGCCGCGAGACCCGTTCGAGAAGATGGAGGACGCGGCGCAGGTCCACGCGTTCACCGGCGTCGCCCCGAAGGTGTCGCTGCACATTCCCTGGGACAAGGTCGCGGACTATGCCGCCCTGACCCGCCACGCCGAAGGCCTCGGGCTGCGGATCGGCGCCATCAACTCCAACGTCTTCCAGGACGACGACTACAAGCTCGGCTCGGTCACCCACCCCGACGCGGCGGTGCGGCGCAAGGCGACCGACCATCTGCTGGAGTGCGTCGACGTCATGGACGAGACGGGGTCACCCGATCTCAAGCTGTGGTTCTCCGACGGCACGAACTACCCCGGGCAGGATGACATCGTTGCCCGTCAGGGCCGGCTGGCCGAGGCACTGGCGGAGGTGTACGAGCGGCTCGGGGACGACCAGCGGATGCTGCTGGAGTACAAGCTCTTCGAGCCGGCCTTCTACGCGACGGACGTGCCCGACTGGGGCACGGCGTACGCGCACTGTCTCAAGCTCGGCCCGAAGGCCCAGGTCGTCGTGGACACGGGACATCACGCCCCCGGCACGAACATCGAGTTCATCGTGGCCCTGCTGCTCAGCGAGGGCCGGCTCGGCGCGTTCGACTTCAACTCCCGCTTCTACGCGGACGACGATCTGATGGTCGGGGCCGCCGACCCCTTCCAGCTCTTCCGGATCATGCACGAGGTCGTGAAGAACGCCGGTCTCCGCTCCGAGACCAACGTCAATTTCATGCTCGACCAGTGCCACAACATCGAGGCAAAGA
Organism: Streptomyces sp. NPDC050422; assembly: GCF_044458665.1. NCBI lineage: Bacteria > Bacillati > Actinomycetota > Actinomycetes > Kitasatosporales > Streptomycetaceae > Streptomyces > Streptomyces sp. NPDC050422. The sequence continues at coordinate 120,739 of NZ_JBITIE010000022.1, read as the reverse complement.
TTCCCGCGGTGATCCGGTCGGTCGCCAATGTGCAGGAGGCGACGGCAAAGGCCCTGCTGGTCGACGCGGACGCGCTCGTCGCCGCGCAGACCTCGGGCGACGTACTCGCCTCGAACGCCGTGCTGATGGACGCCTACAACACCGATGTCCGGCCGCTGCTGGCCGAGGTCCGGGAGGAACAGGGGCTGGCCGGCGACCCGTTCGCCGCCTACCTCGCCTCGGGCAACCAGGAGCGCATCGCCGCCGCCCGGGTGGGCGGCACCCAGGCCGGCTGGGGCGCCTGACCCCGGTCGCGCCCGTACGCCGCCCGTCGCCCACGCACAACCCGTCCCGAAGGAATCCTTATGACGTCCCCGACCCACGCCGAAGTCGCCGCGCTCCTGGATCGCGCTCACCGGATCGGATCCGACCCCCGCAACACGAACTACGCAGGCGGCAACACCTCGGTGAAGGCCGCGGGCTCCGACCCGGTGACCGGTGGTGAGACCGAACTCCTCTGGGTCAAGGGCTCCGGGGGCGACCTCGGCACCCTGAAGGAGGAGGGCCTCGCCGTGCTGCGCCTGGACCGGGTCCGCGCCCTCAAGGAGGTGTACCCGGGCGTGGAGCGCGAGGACGAGATGGTGGCGGCGTTCGACTACTGCCTGCACGGCAAGGGAGGCGCCGCGCCGTCGATCGACACCGCGATGCACGCCCTGGTCGAGGCGGCGCACGTCGACCATCTGCATCCGGACTCGGGGATCGCCCTGGCGTGTGCGGCCGACGGGGAGAAGCTGACCGCAGAGTGCTTCGGCGACAAGGTGGCCTGGGTGGGCTGGCGCCGGCCGGGCTTCCAGCTCGGGCTGGACATCGCCGCCGTGAAGGAGGCCCATCCGCAGGCCGTCGGCGTCGTCCTGGGCGGTCACGGAATCACCGCCTGGGGCGAGACGTCGGACGAGTGCGAGCGCAACGCCCTGTGGATGATCCGCACGGCGGAGACCTTCCTGGTGGAGCGCGGCAGGCCCGAGCCGTTCGGCCCCGTACTGCCCGGCCGGGAAGCCCTGTCCGCGCAGGAGCGCCGGGAGCGGGCGGCCGCGCTCGCCCCCGTGATCCGCGGCCTGGCGTCCACCGACCGGGCCCAGGTCGGTCACTTCACGGACGCCGAGCCGGTGCTGGACTTCCTGTCCCGCGCCGAGCACCCGCGGCTCGCCGCGCTCGGCACCTCGTGCCCGGACCACTTCCTCCGTACGAAGGTCAGCCCGCTGGTGCTCGACCTTCCCGCGGACGCGCCCGTCGCCGACGCGGTGGAACGGCTGAAGGAGCTGCACGGCGCATACCGGGAGGCGTATCGCGCGTACTACGAGCGGCACGCCGTCCCCGGCTCCCCCGCCATGCGCGGCGCGGATCCGGCGATCGTGCTCGTGCCCGGGGTCGGGATGTTCTCGTTCGGCAAGGACAAGCAGACCGCCCGCGTCGCCGGGGAGTTCTACCTCAACGCCATCAACGTGATGCGCGGCGCCGAGGCCGTCTCCACGTACGCGCCGATCGAGGAGTCCGAGAAGTTCCGGATCGAGTACTGGGAGCTGGAGGAGGCCAAGCTGCGCCGGATGCCGAAGGCGAAGCCGCTGGCCACCCGGGTCGCGCTGGTGACCGGGGCCGGTTCGGGGATCGGGCGCGCCATCGCACACCGGCTGGTGGCCGAAGGCGCCTGTGTGGTCGTCGCGGACCTGAACGCCGAGAACGCGGCCGCGGTCGCGCAGGACCTCGGCGGCCCGGACCGGGCCGTGGCCGTCACCGTCGACGTCACGCGCGAGGAGCAGATCGCGGAGGCGTTCAGGGCCGCGGTGCTCGCGTTCGGCGGTGTGGACCTCGTCGTGAACAACGCGGGGATCTCCATCTCCAAGCCGCTGCTGGAGACGACCGTGCGCGACTGGGACCTGCAGCACGACATCATGGCTCGCGGCTCGTTCCTCGTCGCACGCGAGGCCGCCCGGGTCATGCAGGCGCAGAACATCGGCGGCGACATCATCTACATCGCTTCCAAGAACGCCGTGTTCGCCGGCCCCAACAACATCGCGTACTCGGCGACCAAGGCCGACCAGGCGCATCAGGTACGACTGCTGGCGGCCGAGCTCGGCGAGCACGGGATCCGTGTCAACGGCATCAACCCGGACGGGGTGGTTCGGGGTTCGGGGATCTTCGCCGCGGGGTGGGGCGCCCAGCGGGCGGCGACGTACGGCATCGAGGAGGAGAAGCTCGGCGAGTTCTACGCCCAGCGGACCCTGCTCAAGCGCGAGGTGCTGCCCGAGCACGTCGCCAACGCCGTGTTCGCCCTGACGGGCGGCGACCTCACCCACACCACCGGTCTGCACGTTCCGGTGGACGCCGGCGTGGCAGCCGCCTTCCTGCGATGACCTGGACACGATCTCCATGGCTGTGAACTCCCTCGACACCGCGGCCGGCGAAGCGGTCTTCGCCGCCGTGGACCTCGGCGCGACCAGCGGCCGGGTGATCACCGGCCGGGTCGGGCCCGGGAGGCTCGAACTGACCGAGGCGCACCGGTTCGCCAACACACCGGTGCGCCTGCCGGACGGTCTGCGCTGGGACGTACTGGCTCTGTACCAGGGGACGCTGGACGGGCTGCGGGCGGCCGGGCGCTCGGGCCCGGTCGCCTCCATCGGCGTCGACACGTGGGCGGTGGACTACGGGCTGCTGGATGGGGACGGGGCGCTGCTGGGGCTGCCGTTCCACTACCGGGACGCGCGCAACAGCGGGGCGTCGGAGCGGCTGCCGGACGGCTGTGGCGAGCGGGAGCTGTACGCGGTCAGCGGACTGCAGCACCTGCCGTTCAACACGGTCTTCCAGCTCCTCGCACACCGTACGACCGCCCAGTGGGGTGCTGCACGGACGCTGCTGCTGATGCCCGACCTGCTGGTGCACTGGCTGACCGGGTCGGTGGGTGCGGAGATCACGAACGCGTCGACGACCGGGCTGTTCGACGCGCGCAGCGGTGACTGGTCCGATGCGTTGATCGGGCGGTTGGGGCTGGAGCGGTCGCTCTTCCCCACGCTGCGTGAGCCGGGCGATCCGGCGGGGACGCTGCTGCCGCACGTCGCCGAGTTCACCGGTCTGCCGGCGGGCACTCCGGTGACGACGGTCGCCTCGCACGACACGGCATCGGCGGTCGCGGCAGTCCCGGCCACGGAAGCGGAGTTCGCGTACATCTCCTGCGGCACCTGGTCGCTGGCCGGGCTCGAACTGGATGCTCCGGTGCTGTCCGAGGAGTCCCGGGCGGCGAACTTCACCAATGAGCGCGGGGTGGACGGCACGGTTCGCTTTCTCCGCAACATCATGGGGATGTGGCTGCTGGAGGAGTGCCGCCGAGTGTGGGACCGCGCGGGCAAGCCCCTCGGCCTGGCGGGTCTGCTCGCCGACGCAGCTGCTTCGGAGCCGTTCGCCGCGGTGATCGACCCGGACGACACTTCGTTCCTGGCACCGGGTGACATGCCGGCCCGCATCGATGCGTATCTGCTGCGAACGGGGCAGGCGCCGCCGCGGACTCCCGGTGGGTACGTGCGCTGTGTGCTGGAAAGTCTGGCGCTGGCCCATCGCAGGACGTTGCGCAGGGCCTCCGGGCTCGCCGGGCGCGAGCCGGTACGGATCCACCTGGTCGGCGGCGGTTCGCGCAACGAGCTGCTGTGCCAGTGGACAGCCGACGCGAGCGGGCTTCCGGTGACGGCGGGGCCGGCGGAGGCGACGGCTCTCGGCAACATCCTGCTGCAGGCCCGTGCCCATGGTCTGGTGGGTGACCTCGCCGGTCTGCGACGGCTGGTCGCCGGTACCCAGGAACTGCGGCATTACGAGCCGCGGGGGAACCGACGCGACTGGGACCGTGCGGAGGCCCGGCTCGGATCGAGGCACGAGCGCGTGGACACCGGGACGGGGGGAGACAGGGCCTGATCCACAGCCGGTGGTGTCCCGCGCCGGCCGGGCGGCCGCCGCGGGACACCAGGTCAGATGCCGAGCGTGTGCCCGGTCGTCGCGTCCACGTGGTGCGGGACCTCCTCGTGGCGATCGCCCACGGTCGGTGTCCCGGTGGGCTCGAACATGAGGATGGCGGCGCCGGACGGAGCGTGCGGCTTGTGCTCCGTGCCCCGGGGAACGGTGAAGACCGTGCCCCGGGGCAGGCGGACCGTGCGCTCCCCGCCGGGCTCGCGAAGGGAGATGTGCAGCTCGCCCTCCAGCACCAGGAAGAACTCGTCGGTGTCGTCGTGGACGTGCCAGACGTGCTCGCCCGCGACCTTGGCGACGCGGACGTCGTAGTCGTTGACGCGCTGGACGATGCGGGGGCTCCACAGGGCGTCGAAGGAAGCCAGCGCCTTGTCGAGAGGGAGCGGTTGGTTGCTCATGAGCTCATCCTGAGTCGTCGTGCGTGGCCGGCACCAGTGCTTCGACTCGCACATGCGAGGTGAGTCCCGCTTCGAGACCGTCGCGCGGCGCAGCGGGCTAGGCACGGCTGCCGACTTGCGCACGCCGATGTGCCGCGAGACCGGCATCACTCCGTCGGCGTACAAGAGGTTCGGGCCGGAGGTGAAGTGACAGCGCGCGGATGCCGTCCGCCTCAGCCGGTTGACCCTGCTGCGGGGCCGAGACCGAGCTCGCCGTCACCCAGCGGTGCGAAGTGGCGGGCCACGTCCTCGTCGGTGACCTCGGCGAGATCGGCCGGGCTCCACCGGGGGTTCCGGTCCTTGTCGATGATCTGGGCGCGCACGCCCTCCACCAGGTCGGGCCGGGTGAAGGCGGTGGACGAGACGCGGAATTCCTGGTCGAGGGCCGCTTCCAGGCTGTCCAGGCGACGGGCGCGGCGGACGGCGGTGAGCGTCACCTTGAGTGCCGTCGGCGACTTGGCCAGGATCGTCGCCGCGGCCTGCTTCGCGGCAGGCACCCCGCACCCGTCGAGGCGTTCGACGATGTCCTCGACCGTGTCAGCCGCGTAGCACGTGTCGATCCAGTCGCGGTGCCCTGCCAGCTCTCCGGCGGGGGCGGCGGCGGCGTACCGCTCCGCCGTCGCGACGACGGCCTCGGGTGAGACGCACGTGTCGAGTGCGGCGACCAGCGCGGGCAGGTCCTGTGACGGTACGAAGTGGTCGGCGAGGCCGCACAGCAGCGCGTCGGCCGCTCCGACCGCGTCGCCGGTGAGCGCCAGGTGCACACCGAGTTCGCCGGGGGCCGCACCGAGCAGGTACGTGCCGCCGACGTCGGGAACGAAGCCGATGCCGGTCTCGGGCATGGCGAGGCGGGAGCGCTCCGTGACGACTCGAAGGGAACCGTGGGCCGATACGCCGACCCCGCCGCCCATCACGATGCCGTCCATGAGGGCGACGTATGGCTTGGAGAAACGGGCGATCCGGGCGTTGAGCCGGTACTCGTCACGCCAGAAGTCCAGTGATGCCCGGCCTCCGGCCAGGGCGTCCTCGCGGATGGACCGGATGTCGCCGCCCGCGCACAGCCCGCGCTCCCCCGCACCGGTGAGCAGCACCGCGACGACCGAGGCGTCCTGTTCCGCCGCGTCCAGGGCCTCCCTCATGTGCCGCACCATGGCGTGGTTCAGAGCGTTCAGGGCCCGCGGCCGGTTCAGCGTGATGTGGCGGACGCGTCCCCCGGTGTGCAGCAGGACGGAATCCTCGTGGTTCATGCGTGCGCTCCGGTCAGCCCCAGTGCCGTACCGTCCGCCGGTCACGGACGATCTTCCGCTGCCATTGTGCGCGGCGGTCCGGGGTGCGCGGCATGAGGCGGCGCACCCTACGACCCGTTCCCGCTGTGGCAGCCGTGCCGAACCCGCCAGACAATTGAGTCACGCCGTAACGGCAGCCCCGCCGGACGATCCTCGGAGCACGAATGACCGATCACGACCGGCCACCGTTCATCCCCGTCCCGCCCCGCCTCCTGGTCGAGAAAACCCACAACAGCGAGACGGCGACGGCGGAGCGGCTTGCCATGAACCGCACCGGCAGTTTCGAGTGGGACCTCGACGCCCGGACGCTGGACATCGACGAGGCCGGGCTACTGGTCTTCGGCCTGGACCCGCCCGCTTTCGACTCCCGGCCGGAGTCCCTGATGGAGCTCCTCGACCCGGCGGAGCGGATCCGTCTCGATGTGGCGATCGACGAGGCCATCAAGGGCGGGAGCACCTCGTACAGCATGCACTTCCGGGTTCCGCTGCACGACGGCGGTGATCAGTGGACCCATGTCCAGGCGCGCATCCTGCGCGGCACCGACGGGCGGGCGCACCGGGTGATCGGCCTGGTGCGGGACGCGACGGCGGAAGTCACCCATTCGGCCTTCGTGCTGGATCTGGAAAAACGGCGTCAGCGACAGACCGACATAGTTGAACGAACAACCAGCGCGTTGTCGCGAGCGGTGACCGTGGACGATGTCACCGCTGCGCTGACCGGACCGGGCGGGCTTGCACGACTGGGCGCCGACGGGCTCGCGCTCGGCCTGCTGGACAACACCGCACTCAATGTCATCGCGCTGAGCGGCGACTCGCTGGAGGTCGTCGACGAGCTGGGCTCGGGCCGGCTCGATCCGAAGTTCCCGCTGGCCGACACCGTCCTCAGCGGACGGCCACGCTTCGTGAGCTCACTCGGCGCGCTCACCCGGCGCTACCCGATACTGGAACCGTTCGTGGGACAGCTCAAGTTCCAGGCGGCGGCCTATCTGCCGCTCGTCGCCCAGGCGCGGACCCTCGGCGGGCTGGCGCTCTTCTACCGCGAGCGCACCGCCTTCACCGCCGACGAACGTAACCTCTGCCTGGGGCTCGCCGCGATCGTCGCCCAGTCCCTCCAACGGGCCACGCTCTTCGACGAGGAACGCGAATTCGCCACGGGCCTCCAGTCAGCGATGCTGCCCCGCCGGATCCAGGACATCGAGGGCGGCGAGATCGCCGTCCGCTACCACGCCGCATGGAGCGGCCGTCAGGTCGGGGGCGACTGGTACGACGTGATCGCCCTGCCCAAGGGCCGCTTCGGCATCGTGGTCGGTGACGTGCAGGGCCACGACACGCATGCAGCGGCGATCATGGGCCAGCTGCGCATCGCGCTGCGTGCGTACGCCGCCGAGGGACATCCGCCGTCGACGGTGCTAGCCCGGGCCTCACGGTTCCTCGCCGAGCTGGACACGGACCGGTTCGCCACCTGTACCTACGCCCAGGTCGATCTGGCGACCGGCACGGTGCGGGTGGTACGGGCAGGCCATTTCGGCCCTCTGATCCGGCACATGGACGGCCGGGTCGGCACCCCGCAGGTACGCGGCGGCGTCCCGCTGGGCATCGCGACCGACTTCGACGACGAGGAGTTCCCGGAGACCCGGCTGGACCTGGTTCCCGGCGAGACGCTGGTCCTGTACACCGACGGACTCGTGGAGGAACCGGGCGCCGACATCGATGCGGGGGTGCGCACGCTCATCAACGAGGTCAGCGCGGGGCCGGCGGGTGCCGAGGCGCTTGCGGACCATCTGTCGGACCGGCTGTGGGAGCGCTGGGGCTCGGGTGACGACGTCGCGCTGCTGGTGCTGCGGCGAAGCCCCGACCCGGGCTCCCCACGGGCGCCGCGGCTCCATCAGTACATCCATCAGGCTGATCCGGAGGGGCTCTCCGACGCCCGGACGATCGTGCGCCAGGCCCTGACCGACTGGAACATGGCCGAACTCGCGGACGACGCCGAGCTGGTGACCGGTGAACTGCTGGTGAATGTGCTACTGCACACGGAGGGCGGGGCGGTGCTCACCCTTGAGGTGCTCCCGGAACCGGTGCGCCGGGTCCGCCTGTCGGTGCAGGACCGCTCCAGCGCATGGCCCCGGCGCCGGACCCCCGGCGAGACCGCGACCTCGGGCCGGGGACTGCTGCTGCTGGACGCCGTCGCGACCCGGTGGGGCATCGAACCCCGCGGCGAGGGGAAGGCGGTCTGGTGCGAGATCGGCCCGGCGGCGGCGCCCGCGCCCGGCCCGGTGCGCAAGGACGCCGCGGAGCCGGCGGACCCCGTCGGCCCAGGCGACTCGGACCGTCCCGGCTCCATGGGCGGAAAGCGGTGAGCGGAAAGCGGGCAGCACTGAGGGGCAGCGCTGAGGGGCGTGCCGTCTCGTCCCACAGGACACGGCACGCCCCTCGGCAGGGGCCCGGGCGCGCTGGGCGCGCCCGGGCCACCGGACTACGTCAGTGCTGCGCGGTGCGGCGCTTGCGCACGGACCACATGATGCCGCCACCGGCCAGCAGCACGGCGACAGCCGCACCACCGATGATCGGCGTGGCGGACGACGAACCGGTCTCGGCCAGATCCGGCGAGCTGGGGCTCGGCGTGGCTGCGGCGGGCGCAGACGACGAGGCGGACTCGCTGGGAGTGGCGGTCGGCGTGGGCGTCGCCGTGGTGGGCGTCTCGGACGGCTTCGTCTCGGTCGGCGTCGGCTTGGGCTCCTGCGGCGTCTCCTTGCACACCAGCGCCTGCTTGGACTCGTCGCGCGAGTACTGCTCGCCGTCACCGGCCTTGACGACCAGACGGACCGTCAGCGCCTTGTCGTGCTCGGGCAGTGCGATCTTCTTGTCCAGCCCCTTGCCGAAGGTCTCCGTCGGCAGGAGGTCCTTTCCGTCGACGGTGACGGTCACCTGGTTGGTGACGTCATCGTTGTACGCGGACAGGTGCAGGCTCACTTCGGTACAGGTCACGTCCCAGGTGGGGGTGTGAGCTGCGGCCGGACCGGCGGTCAGAACCGCACCGGTCAGACCGACAACCGCAGCGGCGGCGAGGGTTCCCGCAGCACGCCACGATCTCCTGGGTATGGTCATGGATTCTTCCTCCGCAAATGTTTCATCGCCCGAATGGCGGTGGGGCGCACAGTACTGCCCTCTTCCCCCTTGTGTGCACCCGCCCCACAGACCATTCGACGTACAACTGGCCGCACATCGTCGTCGGTTGGGGCAACACGGACAGGATACCGGCGCCGGCCCTGCCGCCCCGTGGCGCGACGTAAACGCCCGGCCCCGGACCGTGTCCACGGGGCGCTCGCGGCCACGATCACCCCCGGGTCCGTCAGAGCAGCCGGTGCATGATGTGCAGACCCACGAACCCCCTCTTCGGGTGGTCGAACCCCTCCGGCAGGGTCCCCAGAACCTCGAACCCGAGGGAGCGGTAGAGCGCGACCGCGGCTGCGTTGCCCTCCACGACCGCGTTGAACTGCATGGCACGGAACCCGGCCTTGCGCGCCCAGTCGATCGTGTACTCGCACAGGGCCCGCCCCACCCCCTTTCCGGAGTGCCGGGGGTCGACCATGTAACTGGCACTGGCGATGTGGGAACCATTGCCCATCTGGTTGTTGTTCATCTTGGCCGTGCCGAGGACACTGCCGTCCTCGGCCACCGCGACGACCGTGCGGTTCGGGGGCTTCAGGAGCCACCAGTCGACGGCGTCGGCCTCTTTGAGGTCGATGGGGTAGGTGAACGTCTCGCCTGCGGCGACGATTTCGTGGAAGAAGGGCCAGATGGCGGGCCAGTCCTCAGCGGTGGCTTCCCTGATCAACATGGTGCAAAGAATGCCTGGTCCGTGGGTCGGGAGCGAGCGGCTTCCCCCTGCCGGCGGCGCTCTGGCGAGGATGCCGGCTCCCGCGTGACCTGCGCAGGCGGAGCCGGGCCAGCAGACCTGGCGCGCCGCCACCGTCACCGCCCGCGCCGGCCCGGCCGCAGCCTTCCCGCGTGCCGCCTGCCTTTGTCCCGTCATCCCGCGTGCCGCCGTCCTGCGCGCGGCCGTCCAGCGCACCGCCTTCCTTCGCCGCGCCGTCCTGCGTGCCCGGATCCGACCGTTCGGCCGCCGTCTCCCCCAGTTCCAACAGCCCCACCGGTCCGGCCGAGGCCCGCGGCTCGTCCGTATCTCCGGGCCACCGCTCCTCGCCCGGCCGCGGGGCCGGACGCAGCTCGCGTGCGCTGTCCAGCTCCATCCCGAGGGTGACCCGTCGCCAGAGGATCTCGTCCGGTTCATCGGCGAGCATCAGCTTTGCCATGGCCTCGCGACCGGCAGCCGATCCGCCCCGGCCGAATACCGGCACGGGCCGGACCCTGCCGAAGTAGGCGCGCTCGTACGGATCGTCGACCACCTCGGCCAGCTGGACCGGGTCCAGCGCTTCCGCGACGACGGCCGCACGGGCCCAGGGGTCCTCGGCAAGGGTCAGCAGCCGCTCGATCCGGCGCGAGCGCCAGTTGCGCGCCCGGCAGTCCATGCCCGCGTCCAGCCGGCTGCGCAACCAGGGCGGGCTGTTGCCCACCAACAGTCCGGATGACCGGGCGGCCAGTCCGCCCAGCTCCTGCGCGAGATAGAGCCACACCACCGCTCGGTAGCGATTGAGGTAGAAGGCGACCGGCGTGACACAGCCCGCGCGCGCCAGCCGGGTGAAGCGGACCGGGCTGATCCCGAGCAGCCCAGCCCCTTCGGCGGTCCCCACCGTGCGCACCCGCTCCCGCAGTGCCTCCGGGAATCCGTCCTCCGACCGGAGCCGGTCGATCTCCTCCTGACCGACCCTGACCCGCCCGCCGGTCTCGCGCGCTTCCACCCGGACGATGCCCAGGTGGACGGCGAGGGCGAACTCTCCGCGCCTCAGCTCCAGTTCCGCAGCGGCCCTGCTTGCGGTGACCATGTGAACGCCGTCGTCGCGCACCGCTTCCGTCATCGACATGACGATTCTCCCCCGTGAGACCCGAATACTCTCCGTGACCACGGTAGCCCGGGAAGGGCAGCTGCCGCCCGGCCTGTGGATAACTCCCGGGCCGGGCGGCAGAGCGACCGAGCGGTCAGATCCGGTCGACCCCCACGCTCCCGTCCTGCCGTGCGGCGACACCGAGATGTTCCCCGACCCTGTTGACCAGCAGCGTCATCTCGTACGCCACCTGACCCACATCGGCCTCGGCCTCGCTCAGCACACACAGACAGCTGCCGTCCCCGGCGGCCGTCACGAAGAGCAACGCCTCGTCGAACTCCACCATCGTCTGCCGGGCCTTCCCTGCACGGAAATGCCGGCCCGATCCTCGGGCGAGACTGTGCAGTCCGGACGAGACGGCGGCCAGGTGCTCCGCGTCCTCACGAGCCAGCCCCGTGCTCGCTCCCGTCACCAGGCCGTCGTTCGACAGCACCAGGGCGTGCCGTATGTGCTTCACCCGGCTGGTGAGATCGTCAAGCAGCCAGTCGAGTCCCCTGTCCAGCGCCATTCTGTTCCTCCCCGCTCATACGTTCCCCGTGCCCCACTTGTTGCAAGCCTTACGCACCGGTCACGTACGGGCAAGCGCCCCGCTGTGCAACAGCGGGGCGGGATCCGGCCGAGTCGGCTCAGCCCACCGAGTCCAGGAGCCGTGCGGTGTGCATCCGGCCCGCGTACTCGACCATCCGGATCAGGACTTCCTTGCCTGAATCCCGGTCCCTCGCGTCGCACAGCACCACAGGCGTTCCGGGATCGAGGTCGAGGGCGCGAGACACGTCCTGTTCACCGTACGAACGAGCCCCCGCGAAGCAGTTGACGGCCACGACGAAGGGGATCCGGCGGTGCTCGAAGTAGTCGACCGCGGGAAAACAGTCCTCCAGCCGCCGGGTGTCTGCCAGGACGACCGCTCCCAGCGCGCCCTGGGAGAGTTCGTCCCAGAGGAACCAGAACCTGTCCTGACCCGGGGTGCCGAACAGGTACAGGGAGAGTCCGGACCTGATGGTGATGCGTCCGAAGTCCATGGCGACGGTCGTGGTGGTCTTCTGGGCGACGCCGTCGGTGTCGTCGACCGACTGCCCGGCCTCACTGAGGAGTTCCTCCGTACGCAGGGGCCTGATCTCGCTCACCGCGCCGACGAGCGTCGTCTTGCCGACCCCGAACCCGCCCGCGACCAGGATCTTCAGGGCCAGGGCGTCGTTCGGGGCGGCCCCGGCGGACTCGTCCCGGGGGCTGTCAGCGTGCTCGGTCGGCATGGATCACTTCTCTCACCAGTGAGCCCCAAGGCGTCGAATGCGCAGGTCAGAGTCATCTTGGGGCCTCGGATTCAGTGAATCATCGGCAGGTGTACGGCGACAGCATGGCAAACCGGCACCCGGCCCGTGGAGTGCGATCACAATTTTGGGGATGTGACTGTTTCGGGCCGTCCGCTGCCCGGAACCGCACGAATTCCGGTGTGATTGTCAGCCATTCGATTGTTCTTGGCCGATAACCACGTGTAGCCCTTCCCCGGCCCCGTGTTCCTGTTCCCGTCTCGACTGTTCTGGACCCGGCCGGTTCCGCTGCCGGCGCGTCACCGACCGTACGGCTTCGGCGCCTGCCGTACGGGCTGCGAGCGGGCCCCGGGAGCTCCGCCTCCGGCGCCTACACTGGTCGTCTCGGGTGCGAGTAGTCGGCCCACGCGGACGGGAGTACAGAAGTGTCGACAGGTGCCGACGGCGGTTTCGAGGATCCGCCCGCGGACGTGCTGGCCCAGGCGGCCGCCTCCTTCGGTCTCCTGGCGACCCCGGCCCGGCTGCACATCGTCTGGGCGTTGGCCCAGGGCGAGAGCGACGTGACCGGTCTGGCGGAGCGGGTCGGCGGCACGCTCCCCTCGGTCAGCCAGCATCTGACGAAACTCAAACTCGCCGGTCTCGTCCGCTCCCGGCGCGAAGGCCGCCGGCAGGTGTACCTGGTCGATGATCCCGATGTCGTGACGGTCGTGCGGTTGATGGTCGGCCAGCTCGCCGAGCGGGCGGGGTACCAGGCCGCGCAGCCCGTGCGTCTCCGTGAACTCGGTGCCTGAGAACGCTGCCGCCGAGGGGCCGGGACCGACCGGCGAGCAGTCGGCCGTCGTCGTGCCGATGCCAGGCGCGGCATCGGCCGGCGGTGCCGTACGGCCGTCCACCCCGCCGACCTCCCTCCAGGTGCTCCGCTCACTGGAGAGCGGGCCGCGGGGGCTGCTGGAACCGGAGGCACAGGAGCGCCTGACGCGGTTCGGCGAGAACACGCTCCCCGCCCGGCGTCCGGTCCCCTGGCCGCGGCGGTTCCTGCGCGCCCTGCGGGACCCCTTCACTTCGGTGCTGCTCTGTCTGGGGCTGGTCTCCGCCCTGGTGGATGCGTGGGGCACGGCCGCTGTGACGTCGGTGCTCGTGGTCGTCAGCTGTCTGTTGCGTTCGACCGAGGAGCACCGGGCGGACCGGGCGACGGCCGCGCTGCACGATCTGGTGGCGACGACCGCGACGGTACTGCGGCGCAACGGCCACGACGCGGTGGCTCAGGCCCGCGAACTGCCCGTGGGGGAGCTCGTGCCGGGTGATGTGATCCGGCTCGCCCCGGGCGATCTCGTCCCCGCCGATGTGCACCTGCTGCGGGCGAGCGGCCTGACCGTGTACCAGTCGGCCCTCACCGGGGAGTCCGTGCCGGTCGCGAAGCATCCCCTCGACGCGCAGGCCCTGCACGCGGCCGGGCCGCAGGACGTGCCCGATGCCGGGGACGGCGTGTTCGCGCAGCGGCAGCTGTGCTTCCAGGGCAGCAGCGTGGCGTCCGGCAGCGGTACGGCGGTGGTGGTGGCTACCGGTGGCGACACCCGGTTCGCCGCGGCGTACGACCGGTCGGCGCGCCGCCGCGGCACGAGTGCGTTCGACCGCTCGGTGCAGGGCATCTCCTGGACCCTGGTCCGGTTCATGCTCCTCACGCCGCCGCTGGTCCTGATGGCCAACGCCGCGCTGCGCGGACGAGGTCTGGAGACCTTGCCGTTCGCGGTCGCGGTCGCGGTGGGGCTGACGCCCGAGATGCTTCCCGTCATCGTCACCACGGCGCTGGCCCGCGGGGCCTCGCTGCTCGCTCGCGACCATGCGGTGATCGTGAAGCGCCTGCCCGCGCTGCACGACCTGGGCGCGATCGATGTCCTCTGCCTGGACAAGACCGGCACGCTCACCCAGGACCGTCCGGTCCTCGACCGGACGCTCGGCGCAACGGGCGCACCCGATCCCCTGGTGCTGCACTGGGCGGCCGTCAATGCCCTGTGGACGCTGCAGCTCGCCGATCTGCCGGCGCCGGACGCCCTGGACGAGGCCGTTCTGGACGCCTGGGCCCAACAGGGCGGGGCCGATGCGGCGCCGCTCCTGCCCGTCGAGGAGTACGACGCGGTGGCCGCGCTGCCCTTCGATCCGGTGCGCCGTCTCTCCACCGCGGTCATCCGTCCTCCCGGCCGGTTCACCACCCATGTCCTGGTGACGAAGGGCGCGGTGGAGGCCGTCCTGGAGCGGTGCGATCTGGACCCGGCGGAACGGGACCGGCTGGGCGCGCTCGCGGCCCGCGAGGCCGCGGACGGCCTGCGGCTGCTCGCCGTCGCCCGCACCGAGCGGCCGGCCCGGCTCGGCGCGTACACGCCGGCCGACGAGCGCGGGCTGACGTTCCTCGGTTTCGTCGCCCTGCGGGACGCGCTCACTCCGGGCGCCGCCGACGCCCTTGACGTACTGGTCCGCCGGGGTGTCGCGGTGAAGGTCCTGACCGGCGACCACCCGGGCACCGCCGCCCGCGCCTGCCGGGATCTCGGCCTGGACCCGGGGGAGGTCCTCTCCGCCGGGGAGATCGACGACCTGTCCGCCGAACGGCTCGCCGGCATCGCAGGACGGGCGACGGTCTTCGCGCGCTGCACCCCTGCGCACAAGGCCAGGATCGTCGACGCGTTGCGAGCCTCGGGGCGCACCACCGGGTTCCTCGGCGACGGTGTCAACGACCTGCCGGCCCTCCACGCGGCCGACGTCGGCATCTGTCCGCGCAACGCGGTCGATGTCGCGCGGGAGGCCGCCGACGTCGTGCTCGCCGAGAAGGACCTCGGCGCTATCGATCACGCGATCACGGCGGGCCGGCGCAGCAGCGGCACCATCGCCGCGTACCTGCGCATCACGCTCTCGTCGAACCTCGGCAATGTCATCGCGATGCTCGCCGCCGGTCTGCTGCTGCCCTTCCTGCCCATGCTGCCGACGCAGGTACTGGTCCAGAACCTGTGCTTCGACGCGGCGCAGCTCGCCTTCGCCTTCGACCGGCCCGCGTCCTCGGCCCTGAAGCGTCCGGCGGTGCTGCGCCCGCGGGACTTCCTCCGCTTCATCACCGGCTTCGGGCTGCTGAACGCCGCTGCCGACCTGGCGACCTTCGGGGTTCTCGCCCTGGCCCTGCACAGTTCGCCGGCGGACGGCCAGGCTGCCTTCCACTCCGGCTGGTTCACCGAGAACCTCCTCACCCAGGCCCTCGTGATGCTGCTCCTGCGCACCGGGCGGCGAACCGCGCAGCGCCACGGCGGCGGGCCGCTGCGGGCGGCGGCGGCCGGACTGGGGGTCGTCGGTGTGCTCCTGCCGCTCACCGCGCTCGGACCCATGCTGGGCATGGGCGCCCTGCCGCCGCTCTATTACCTGTTGCTCGCAGCCGTCCTCGCGTTGTACGCATGCGGTCTCGGATGGGCGCGCAACCGCTACGAACGGAACCGGAGGATCTAGTGACGGTGGATGCCGGCAGCACCGCCACCGGGCCGGCGGACGGCAGGCCGGCGCGGGTGCGCCGGGCAACTCCCGCCGATGTCGGAGCGCTGGTGCGCATGCGGGCCCTGATGCTCGCCGACATGGGTCTGGAGGTCGGCGACGACCGTGCTCCCTGGCGGGCGGACGCGGCGCGATGGTTCCTGGACCGGATGCCCCGGACCGACGAGTTCGCCGCGTTCCTCGTCGAGGATGCGGAACTGGGCGTGGTGGCGTGCGCGGTGGGAGCGTGCGACGCGCATGCGCCGAGTCCGTCCAATCCGAGCGGGCTGCACGGGCACGTGTCCAACGTGAGCACCGATCCCCGGCGGCGCCGGCTCGGGCATGCGCGCGCCTGCGTGGATGCGCTGCTGACCTGGTTCCGTCAGGAGACGTGTGTGACGGTGGTCGATCTGAACGCGACGGGGGACGGGGCCGGGCTGTACGCGTCGTTCGGGTTCGTACCGCCCCGGCATCCGTCGCTGCAGCTGCGGACGGCCCGGCCGCAGGCCTGAGCCGTCCGCAGCCGCCTCATCGACCCTCAGCTGCCGTCCGTCAGCCGCCCTCAGCCGTAGGAGAGGTCGCTGCACGGGTCGTCGTCGGCCGAGCGGGCCTCGTCGGCGACGGTGGACGGTACGGCGTCGGGCGTCGGTGACGCGGGGGCGGGCGAGGGGTTCGCGGCGAAGTCACTGCCCACGATCACCTGGATTCCGGCCTCGCCGGACTCCGTGGTCCGTGCACCCCCGAAGAGCCGGGCCGTCGTCGCGGCCGCGTTCTGCAGGCCGGGGCCGTAGGTGACGACGGTGCGGGCCTGGTCCTGGGAGTTCGCGGTGGCCGTGCCGGTGACGGTGAACCCGTGCGTGCTCAGGAGTTCGGCGGCCCGGGCCGCGAGTCCGGTCACCGTGGTGCCGTTGTAGACGGCCACGTCGATGCCCTCGCCCGAGACGGGTCCGGTGGGAGAGGGTGTCGCGCCGGACGCCGTCGTGCCCGGTCCCGGCGTGGGCTTCTTGGCGCCGGACGTGCCCGCGGCGTCCTGGCCGTCGATCGTGCGGTCCGCCTTCAGCGCCGCCCACAGCGCGTCGGCCTCCGGTTCCACGATGGCGACGCGTTCTCCCTCGTAACGCCAGGGCACGGTCACGAACTTGGTGTTGTGCAGGTCGATGTTCTTCATCGACATGGCGAAGGACAGCAGCTTGTCGGCCGAGCCGAGTCCCGGGTCGACGGTCATCGCGTCGGTCGCCGCGTTGGCCAGCGGCAGCAGGGTGGTGGGGTTCAGACCGCGGGACTTCACCTTCTTGACGAGGGATCCGACGAACGCCTGTTGCCTCTTGATGCGGCCTATGTCGGAGCCGTCGCCGATGCCGTGCCGCAGCCGCACGTAGTCGAGCGCGCGCTGTCCCGAAACCGTCTGGGGCCCCTTGGCGAAGACCTGCTCACCACGGGTGGGGCGCTTGGGGTTCAGGTCCTGCTGGTAGATCTCCTGCGGCAGGCACACGGACACTCCGCCGACGGCCGAGGTCAGTGCGGAGAAGCCGGCGAAGTCGATCACGACGGTGTGGTCGACGCGCAAGCCGGTGAGGTGCTCGACGGTGTTCTGGGTGCACGCCGGATTTCCCTCTGCGGTCTCCCCTACGGAGAAGGCCCCGTTGAACATGACGCGGTGCTGAGGCGTCGTCCAGTCACCACCGGGCTTCTTGCAGGCCGGGATGTCGACCAGCGAGTCCCGGGGGATGGAGACGGCGACGGCGTGCTTGTGGTCGGCGTAGACGTGCAGCAGGAACGCGGTGTCGGAGCGGCCGACCTCGCCCGTACCGCCGCCGAGTCCGCTGTTCTCGCCCGATCGGGAGTCCGACCCGATGACGAGAACGTTCTGCCCCGAGGATGAGTCGGGCGGCCGGTCACCGGAGATCCCGTCGGCACTGAACGTATCGATGCTCCCCGTGAGTTTGAGATATCCCCAGCCGACGCCGGCGACCAGCAGGACGAGGAAGGACAGCCCGATCAGCGCCGTCCGCCGCAGGCGTCCTCCCCTTTTACCGCCGGCTGCCCCCTTGTGACTGCCTGTCATCGACCACCCCGTTCGTCCGGCTTCCATGAAGGAGGACTGCCGCCGCCCCCGCATGGTTGTACAGTTGCGCAATGTAGCAAGTGTTGGTGTCCGTGTGGATCAACGGCCCCGTCCATCGTCGGTCCGATCCCCTGTCCACAAACGCCTGCTGGAAACATTGTCCGGAAGACACCTCATGAAAGGGCGTGACGCACATGCTGCGCAACGGCCTCGAACCCTGGCACCTGTTGATCGTGGCGATCGTCGTGGTGATGCTGTTCGGCTCGAAGAAGCTGCCGGACACCGCCCGCGCCCTGGGCAAATCCATGCGGATCCTGAAGAGTGAGACCAAGGCCATGAAGGAGGACGTGCCCGTGCGGACCACCGTCGGTGACTCCCGCGACCACGCCACCACTTCATGACCCGCACAACCAGGGAACCATAGGGGAAGGGCCGCCATCCTCTTCGGTGGCGGCCGAAGGAACACTGATCAACGGATCACCGGATCATTGGAGGAAGTTCATGGGTGTGACCCTGGCCAAGGGCGGCAACGTCTCCTTGTCGAAGGAGGCGCCCGGCCTGACCGCGGTGACGGTGGGCCTGGGCTGGGACGTACGGACGACGACGGGCGCCGACCACGACCTGGACGCCAGCGCGCTGCTGTGCTCGGACGCCGGCAAGGTCCTCTCGGACCAGCACTTCGTCTTCTACAACAACCTCAACAGCCCGGACGGTTCCGTCCAGCACACCGGTGACAACCTCACCGGCGAGGGTGAGGGCGACGACGAGTCCATCAACGTGGACCTGGCGGGCGTCCCCGCAAATGTCGCGAAGATCGTTTTCCCGGTCTCCATCCATGACGCGCAGAGCCGGGGTCAGAGTTTCGGCCAGGTGCGCAACGCGTTCATCCGTGTGGTGAACCGCGCCAACGGGGTGGAGCTCGCCCGTTACGACCTGAGCGAGGACGCCTCGACGGAGACCGCGATGGTGTTCGGCGAGCTCTACCGGAACGGTGCGGAGTGGAAGTTCCGCGCGGTGGGCCAGGGTTACGCATCCGGGCTGGCCGGAATCGCTTCGGACTACGGCGTCAACGTCTGACCGGTCGGACACGGCGCCCCCGCAGCACCCCTGGGCCCCGGTCCCGCCCCGTACGTCCGGGGCGGGACCGGGGCCCAGGTGCGTCACTCGGCCGTGCCGCCCCGCTCCGCTCCGGCCGCGATCCGGCTGATCCTGCTCGGCCACCAGGCCTTGGGACCGATGTCCACGACCAGGGCCGGGGCGAGGAGCGAACGCACCACCAGGGTGTCCAGCAGCACCCCGAAGGCCACGATGAACGCGATCTGGGCGAGGAACGCCAGAGGAATGACGATGAGCGCCGCGAACGTGGCCGCCAGCACCACCCCGGCCGACGTGATGACCCCACCCGTACTGACCAGCCCCCGCAGTACCCCCTGCCGCGCCCCGTGCTCCAGCGCCTCCTCCCGGACCCGTGACATCAGGAAGATGTTGTAGTCGACGCCGAGCGCCACCAGGAAGACGAATCCGTACAGCGGCACCGACGCATCCGTACCGCTGAATCCCAGGATGTGCTTGAAGACGAGCGACGAAACCCCGAGGGTCGCCAGGAAGTTGAGGCCCACGGTGGCCACCAGCAGGACGGGGATCAGCACCGACCGCAGCAGCCCCATCAGGATCAGGAGAATGATCACGAGCACCACCGGCACGATGATGCCGCGGTCCCGCTCGGCGGTCTGCTGCGTGTCGTACTGCTGGGCCGTGTAGCCGCCGACGAGCGCGTCGGCTCCCGTGACGGCGTGCACGGCGGTACGCAGACGCTGGACCGTCGCCTTGGCCGCGTCGCTGTCCGCGGCATCGTCCAGGGTCACGTCGATCCGTACCCGGCCGTCGACCACGAGGGGCGGCCCCCCGCCCGGGCTGCCGGACGCGGTGACCGGTGCCGCGTTGGCGACGCCGGGGGTTCCGGCGGCCGCGACCGTCACCTCGTCGGCACGGCCGGCCGCCGCGACGACCACGGCGGGGTTGCCGGAGCCTCCGGGAAAGTGCTTGCCCAGGGTGGCCTGGGCGGAGACCGACGGGGCGTCGTTCACGAAGATCTCGTCCAGGGGCACGCCCTGCGACTTGAGCGTCGGCGCGAACGCCGCGCAGGCGACGAGGACCAGGGTGGTGGAGATCCACACCTTGCGCGGGGACCGGTCGACGCGGCCGGCGACCCGGCGCCAGATGCCGTGGCCTCCCGGCTCCTCGTCAGCCGGGCGCGGCCTGGCGGGCCAGTAGGCGGCCCGGCCGCACAGGACCAGCACGGCGGGCAGGAACGTCAGCGTGCTCAGCACCGCGCAGACGATGCCGATGGCTCCGACCGGTCCGAGCGCACGGTTGTTCGTCAGATCACTGAGCAGCAGCGCGAGGAGACCCAGCGCCACGGTGGCCGCGCTCGCGGTGATCGCTCCGAAGGAGCGGCGGAGCGCGGCGAGGGCCGCGGCCGTCCGGTCACCGTGCCGGGCCAGTTCCTCGCGGAAGCGGGCGGTGAGGAGCAGGGCGTAGTCGGTGGCCGCCCCGATCACCAGAATGGACAGGATGCCCTGCACCTGCCCGTCCACGCGGACGACGTCGTGGTCCGCGAGGGCGTACACGACGGCGCAGGCGAGGCCCAGGGCCAGGACGGCACTGAAGATGATCAGGAACGGCAGCAGCAGACTGCGGTAGACGAGCAGCAGGATCACCAGCACCGCGGCCAGCGCCACTCCCAGGAGCAGCCCGTCGATCCCCGCGAACGCGTCCTTGAGGTCGGCCTGGCTGGCCGCGGGCCCGGCGATCTCCGCCCTCGTACCCGGCACGGAGGCGGCCGCCGTGCGGACCCGGTCGAGGGTGTCCGGCAGCGCGTCGCCCAGGTCCGAACGCAGTTGCACGACGCCGGAGAGCGCCGCACCGTCCTCGGACGGCCTCACGGCCGACGGCGCGGCGACCACACCGGGTTGCCCGGCCAGGGAGGCGAGTGCCCGGGTGGCGGACTTCTGCGCGCCGGCCGGGACCCCGCCCTTCCGGCCGGTCCACACGACGATCGCGGGCACCGTCCCCGACTTCTGGAACGCCTTCTGCGCCTCGGACACCTTGGTCGACTCGGCACTGCGCGGCAGGAACGCCGCCTGGTCGTTCGTGGCCACCTCGCCGAGCTTGCCGGCATAGGGGCCCAGCGTCCCTCCGATGCCGAGCCAGACGACGAGCAGGGCTACGGGCACCAGCCATCGGACGATGCGGTGCCGCGGTGCGGGCTTCATTGCTTCCCCATGGGTCGACGCACGACAGATATCTCTCGACTATTGATTATCTCAATGAATGAGAGATATTACTCTGGGGGTATGCCCACCGCAGACGGAGGCCCGGACAGAGACACGAGCGACGGCCCCACCGGGCTCCAGTCGTTCGCTGTCCTGCTGCGCCGGATGACCAGCGAGTTCAATCGCATCACCCATGAGTTCGCCCAGGCCCAGGGGCTCCACCCGACGGATGTGCAGGCTCTCATCGCCATCCTGGACGCCGATCACGGCGAGGCCGGCTCGGCCATGACCCCCGGAAGGCTGCGCGAGCAGCTGGACCTCACCTCGGGTGCGGTGACGGCGTGTCTGGACCGGCTGGAGCGTGCGGGTCACATCCACCGCGTCAGGGACGGCGGCGACCGCCGGGTGGTGCGCCTGCACTACGCCGCCGCGGCCAAACTGGTGGCCCGCGACTTCTTCAGACCGCTGGCTGCCGCCACCGATGCGGCCCGCAAGCAGTTCGACGAGGACGAACTCCGCGTCGTCATCCGCTTCCTGCAGGCCACGAACGACGAGCTCACGCAGCTGAGGAGCGGCCAGGGACAACCGTAGTGGGGCCGGCCCTCAGAGCGCGCGCAAGCCGTTGATCACCTCGCGGAGGATGCGTTCGTCGGGCAGTTGGGCGGGTGGCACCGGGCGGCTGACCGTCACATACCTCGATTCGAGCAGGTCGCCGAGCAGTACGCGCACCACACCGACCGGCAGGTCGGCGTCGGCGGAGAGCTCGGCGACCGACTGCGTCTCGGTCCGGCAGAGGGTGAGCAGCGTCCGGTGCTCGGGTCCCAGCAGTGCGTCCTCGCCGCTCCCTGACACGGTTTCGTCGAAGGTGACGAGCGCGATCAGGTCGAAGCGCGCGCCACCGGGGCCCGGTTCGGTCCGGCCACCGGTCATGGCGTACGGACGGACGAGCGGGCCCGCGTCGGCGTCGTACCACTGGCTGCCCGGAAGGTCATACGGGTCCGGGGCCTCCTGGCCCCCGTCGTTCCTGGACACTGCTCTCCCCGCCCCCTTCAGCCGGCTGCCGACGGGTGCTCGGCGAAGCGCGCCGGAGTACGCAGGTGCTCGCCGACCCGCTTGACGAGGCGGGCCATCTCGTAGGCGACCAGGCCGATGTCGGCGAACGCCGTGCTGAGCACGGCGAGGCACGACCCCTCCCCCGCGGCGGCCACGAACAGGAATCCGTCGTCCATCTCGACCATCGTCTGACGTACGTCTCCCGCCCTGAAGTGCCGTCCCGCACCCTTGGCGAGGCTGTGGAATCCCGAGGCGACGGCGGCGAGGTGCTCGGCGTCCTCGCGGCTCAGCGCGCTGGACGCCCCGACCGCGAGCCCGTCGCCGGAGAGCACGACGGCGTGCCGGACCTCGCCGACGCGGGTCACCAGATCGTCCAGCAGCCAGTCGAGTTCACCGGATCGGCGGGGCACCCCGGTCCTCTCGTTCGCGATCATGCGGGGTCTCCTTCGCTGAGCGGGCGGGATTCGGTGGTGCCGGGGAGTGTCGCCGGGGCTCCCGGGGCGGCGCCGCCGCCGCGCACCCAGCCGGCCCGGTAGGCGGTCATCCGGTCCCTGGCCTGTTCGGGGGTGCGGTGCGCGGCCGTGTCCTCGGCGGGTCCGCCGGCACGCGGCGGTTCGGGTCGCGGTTCCTCGCGCAGTTGGGGTACGAGACTGGCCTGCCGCACCCTGCGGGGCAGGGTCTCGTCGTCATCCTTCGCTCCGGCAGGTGGCTGCGGCGCCGGCCCGGTCTCGTCCTTGCCCTCCGCCCGGCGGGGGCGCAGCGAGGTCACCTGGGCCGTGGGGCCCGTGCGGGACTCCAGCGCCTGGACCGCGACAGGCGCGGGGAAGGCCGTGTTCTGGGGCCGTACGGCACGGGGGCCCGGTCCGAAGGAGGTGCGCTCGGACGTGTCCCGGCGTTCTACGGAGGCCTTCTGCGGCGCTTCCTGCTCCTCGGCCGGCGGCAGTGCGGTCTGCAGCAGCGCCGTCGGCAGCAGGACGACCGCCGTGGTGCCGCCGTACGGAGAGGTGCGCAGCTGGACCTTGATCCGGTGCCGTACGGCGAGCCGGCTGACGACGAACAGGCCGAGCCGGTCGCTGTCGAACAGGTCGAGCGCCTCCGCCTGCTCGATGCGGCGGTTGGCCTCGCCGAGCAGTTCGGCTCCCATGCCGAGGCCGCGGTCCTCGATCTCCAGGGCGTAGCCGTTGCCCACGGGCTCGCCCGTGATGCGCACCTTGGTGTGCGGGGGTGAGAACTGCGCGGCGTTCTCCACCAGTTCGGCGAGCAGATGGGTGAGGTCGGCGACTGCCGTGCCCTTCACCGCGGCGTCGGGCAGCCGGCTGACCTCCACCCGGGCGTAGTCCTCGATCTCGGAGACGGCCGCGCGCACGACGTTGGTCAGGGACACCGGCATGCGCCAGGCCCGGCCGGGCGCGGCGCCGGACAGGATGATGAGGCTCTCGGCGTGCCGGCGCATCCGGGTGGTGAGGTGGTCGAGGCGGAAGAGGTCGCTCAGCTCGTCGGGGTCGTCGGCCCGGCGTTCCATGCTGTCCAGGAGGTTGAGCTGGCGGTGGACCAGCACCTGGCTGCGTCGGGCGAGGTTGACGAAGACGCCGGAGATCCCGTCCGCGAGCTCGGCCCGTTCGACGGCGGCACTGAGTGCGGCCCGGTGGACGGTGCCGAGAGCCTCGCCGACCTGGCCGATCTCGTCCTGCGAGGCGAGCCCCGGCGGGGCCTCGGCCCGGATGTCGAGCTCTTCGCCCGCCCGCAGCCGCTGCATGGCCAGGGGCAGTTTGCGCCGGGCGATCTCCAGGGCGCTGTTGCGGAGGCTGACCAGTTCCACGACGAGCGCGCGCCCGATGCGTACGGAGATCACGAGGGAGGCGGCGACGGCGACGCAGCCGAAGATCACGGCGGCGCCGGACGGGCTGAGCAGTCCGTGGGCGAGCGGGTCCGCACGGTCGGCGGCTCGTTCTCCGGCGCCGACCGTGATGCTGTGCAGTTCGCCGCGGACGTCGTCGGCGGCGCGCTGCCAGTCGGTGGCGGACACGGCCCGGGCGGCGTCGCTGCCGGGGGCCGCCGTGAGCACCTCGTCCTCGGCGGTCTGGACGGAGCGGTAGGCGGGCCGTGCGGTGAACTCCCGCCAGGCGGCGCGTTCGGTGGCGGGCAGGTCAGCGCCCGCGGTCTCGGTGAGGCTGCGCCGGGTGTCGACCGCGCCGGTGAACAGCCGCAGGGGGCGGTCCTTCAGGGTGCCGACGCGTGCGGCGGTGGCCATCAGGGCGTCCTCGCGGGCCAGCATCTCGTCGGCGCGGGCAAGTTCGAGCAGAACGCGGGCGTCGGAACCGAGGGCGTCGTCCTGGATGCCGGTGAGGGCGCCGGAGACGGCGAAGGCGGCGCTGAGCGTCGAGGTGTAGCGGTCGTACACAGCACCCTCGTCACCGTCGGCGCTCTTGCGGTTCCCCTCGTCCCCTCGCAGGTCCTGGGTGAGGACCAGGAAGCGGCCGAGCCGGCCGGCCACTCCCCCGGGCAGGTTGCCGGTGTCGGCGACTGTGTGACCGTCGTCGAGCCGCAGTGCGTCAAGAGCGGTGTCGGTTCGCCCGGCGCGTTCCTCCAGGGCGGAGGCGTGTGCGCTGCCGGGGTCGGCTGCCTGGAGCATGGCCGCCTTGCGTTCGTTCTGCAGTGCCGCGACCGCCGCCGCGACCGGCGCCCTGACCTCTTCGTCGACGCGCTGCAACTGCCGCAGCCGTGCCACGTCCTGGGCGGTGGACACCGTGGCGAAGCCCCAGAGGGCGAGCAGGGAGACGACGGGCAGCATGAGCAGCGAGATGATCTTCGCGCGCACGGTCCTGGGGCGCAATGTCCGACGCCCGCGAGGGGCGCGTATGCCATGCGTGGGCAGCGGGCCGTCGTGCTCGGCGCTCTCGTCGGCCGGCGGTCCGGCGTGCGCGCGGCGGCCTCGGGCCGGCGGAGCCGACGGGGTGGCGGGCCGGGCGTCGGAGGCACCGGGGTCCGGGGTCGTGCGGGGTGGGCGCATGGCCTCCTCGTTCCGGGTCGGGGCTGGGCGGGCTGGGCGGCTGGTGGGGCGGGCCGGGCCGTTCGTCAACGGGTGCCGGCGGGTGAGCCGGTGCCGACGGGTGGCGCGTCGGGGCTGGGCGCGGCGCGTCGGGGCCGGAGGTCAGGGCCTCGGCCGACAGGTCCGGGCGCAGCCGCTTCGGTGGTCTGCACATGCTCGGCATGGGCGTACGCGGCGCGTTCCGGCGCGGTCGGGGAAAGCGCCACGAACGCCGAGGTGAGGAAGAGGTAGGAGCCGAGCCCTACGGCGAGCGGGAAGATGAACTGCATCGCGGTGGCCCCGTGGAGCGCGGCTCCCGAGGGCGTCACCTGCACGGTCACGGCCAGCATTCCGGTGTAGTGCATGCTGCTGACCGCCGCTCCCATGACGAGGGAGGCGAGGGCGACGGCGCGGGTCGACCGGATGTTGAGCGCGGCCCAGAGAGCGGCCGTCGCGGCGATGACCGCGATGACGACGGAGAGGAGAACCTTCAGTGGGTCGTAGTGGACGGTGCCGTGCAGCCGGAGTGCCGCCATGCCGAGGTAGTGCATGCTGGCGACGCCGATCCCGGTGGCGAACCCGCCGAGCAGCAGCGCCCTGGTCGGGTCGCGGCTGTAGCCGACGGCGAAGACACCGCCGCCGACCACCACCATGGCGCCGAGCAGGCTGAGGAAGGTCAGCGGCACGTTGTAGCGGATGTCGGTCCCGTAGACGCCGAAGCCGAGCATCGCGACGAAGTGCATGGTCCAGATGCCCGAGCCGATGGCCGATGCGGCTGTGATCAGCCAGTTGCGGCGCGAGCGCCCGGTCGTGTCGAGCGCACGCACGGTGCAGCTCAGGCCGAGCGCGGCGCCGATGCAGGCCATCGCGTACGACAGCAGAGGTGTCAGCCAGCCGAAGGCGGCGTGGTCCAGGTGTCCCATGACTCGGGGACGCTAGTCGCGCCGGGGCGCGCGCCTGGGGCGCATTCGAAAGCTGCCGAAATATGACAGAGAGATGTTCCCGAACGATCGGAGCGTGGTCGAACATGTGCATCGATCCACGACGTTTCGTTCGGTCGATGGCTGCGCGATCATGTCCGTATGGCCGATGACCACACACACGTCCAGGAGTTCTTCGCCGCTCGCGCCGCGGACTGGGACACGCGCTTTCCCGACGACGGCCCGGCCTTCGCCACCGCGGTCGCCGCGTTGGGGCTCCGCCCCGGCGATGCCGTTCTCGACGCGGGATGCGGTACGGGGCGGGCGATGCCGGCCCTGCGGGCGGCTG
This sequence comes from Streptomyces sp. NPDC050422, assembly GCF_044458665.1. NCBI lineage: Bacteria > Bacillati > Actinomycetota > Actinomycetes > Kitasatosporales > Streptomycetaceae > Streptomyces > Streptomyces sp. NPDC050422. The sequence continues at coordinate 94,561 of NZ_JBITIE010000022.1, read as the reverse complement.
TCGGGCCCGGGGGCACCGTGCTGGGCGCCGACCTCACCGCGGCCATGCTGCAGTCGGCGGTGCGCGCGGGGCGCGGCAGCAGCGGGCCGCTGATCCAGGCCGATGTCGCCCTGCTGCCGCTGCGGCCCGGTGCCCTGGACGCGGTGTTCGCGGCCGGGCTGATCTCGCACCTGCACCGGCCGGGCCCCGACCTGGCCGAACTGGCCCGGGTGGTGCGGCCGGGCGGGCTGCTGGCGCTGTTCCACCCCATCGGCAGGGCGGCACTGGCCGCGCGGCACGGCCGGCAGATCACCGACCGCGACCTGCGGGCCGAGCCGAACCTCGGCCCCCTGCTGGCCCGTTGGGGCTGGCGTCTGACTTCGTACGCCGATGAGGACAGCCGCTTCCTCGCGCTGGCCGAACGCACCGGGTGACGCGGGCGGCGCGGCGTGCCGCCTCCTAGGGCCTTTCGTTTGGATCAGGCCGGACCCCGCGAGCCCGGCATGATCCAAACGGAAGGCCCTAGGTCACCCGGCCTCGGCGTCCGGGCGGCGAAGGTGCGGAACCGGGCAGCCGCCGACGCCCGGTGTGGGGAAGGTGCCGAGCGCGGCCACCTCGTACCCGTCCGGGTACCCCTTGATCTCCGGGTTCTGCCGGGCGTAGTGGGGCCGGGAGCGCGGCGGCAGCAGGCGGACCGTGCGGGCTCTCAGGCGCAGGGCGCCTCGGGTGAGTACGCGGGCTGCGGCGCTCGGCTGTCCGTAGCGGAAGGCCCGCAGCAGCGAGTCGTCGAGGAGGGCGAGGCTCGCGCCGCGCACGAGCGGCGCGAGAGGGCGCGGATACCAGGAGGCCATCAGCTCCAGCGTCGCGTCCGACACCGAGCGCGCCCCTTCGTCCCAGCCGAAGTGAACCTCCTCGTAGGCGTCGAGGGTGCGCTCGAAGTCCTCGTACGTCTGCGGCAGGTCCTTGATCCCCATGTGCGCGCCCAGCGTCCGGTAGTAGGCGGCGCAAGCCCGCAGTTCGTGGCCGGAGAGCCGGCGCCAGCCGTAGGCGTCGAGCCATCGCTTCGGGGTGACGACGAAGGTGCACAGCACGTAGCGCATGTCGTCGTTGCTGATGTCGAAGCTGTTGTGCATCCGGTTGATCCGGCGGATGGCCGTACGTCCCGGCTCGCTGTCGAAGCCGTGCTCGACGACGGTGTCGAGCAGCAGCGCGGTGTCGTCGTAACGCTTCTGTGAACGGTCCGTCAGTTCGGCTGTCCGCGCGAGGAGCCGACCGATGCTGGGGACTGCATACGTGCGGTACAGCGCCAGTTCGAGGGCGCGGGTGATGTCCCAGGGGAACTCGTACGTCGCCGTGATGCGGTAGATCTCCAGGAAGTCCCGCTCCGGATCGAGGCGTTGGATGTCCTTCAGCCGGTCGTAACGCTTCACCGCACCGTCCCCCTTGTCCAGGTCGAGTGTCCCAGCGTACGTGCGGGGGCAGGACGGTGAGTACGTACGCGTCAACGAAAGGCGGTCCCCATGACCAGCATGTTCGGCATACTGCGCAGAGCCGTGACCCCGGGGCGCAAGGACGGACTGTCCGTCTCGGCCGCACCGGCACCGGAGCGCCGGCAGCACAACCTCTTCGAGGCGGCCGCCACGTTCGTCGCCGCATCGGTGGAGGAGGACCAGGACCGTATGGACGAGGCAAGCGGCTGGGTGTCGCCGGAGGCGCTCTCGTTCGGCGTCGGCGAACTGGCCTGCCGTGCCGTCATCGCGCTCGCCCGTGAGCGCGACGAGTCGCCGGAGAGGGTGGCCCGTACGCTGCTCGGCCTGGCGGACGGCTGAGGGCTGCCGTCCGGTTCGTCGCCCGAGCCCGCGTCCTGCCTTGTCAGGGCCTCGACGAGCGGGTTACCCACTGGTTAAGGTGCGCCGACGACAACCACGACGGAAGAGGAGGGTGCAGTGACCGGGACGGACAACACAGTCGCCGACGACGACGCACTGTACGTGCTGACTGCGGTCCTGCTGACCCCTGCGCAGTTTCCGAGCGTCCTCGGCGACGACTACCCGGCAGCCTGTGCGGCTCTCGGCCTGGAACCGTACGCCGAGGGGTACGGGCTGATCCTGGGGCAGGACGGGGACGGGGCCCGGTGGACCGTGGTCGTCGACGACGTGTCCCTGGTGGCCGTCGCGATAGCGTCCTGGGACTGCGGGATGGAGTACGACCTGTCGCCGGACGACAACTCGGTGGTCTGCGCACTCCCTGGCTGGCCGCTGGCCGTGGCGGTCGCCGCTCCCGGAGTGAGCGCTCCGCACGATCCGGAGCCGGACCCGGAGGCGGACGGGGAGGACCTGCCGACGCTCTCTCCGCCGGACACCGACGTGTGGGGGCCCGCGCAGCGCCGGCTCGGCGCGGACTCGATCGCGCTGCAGTGGGCGGTCTGGCGGGAGCAGATCGACGACGAGACGGCCTTTGCGCCGGCGGGTGACGGGGACGCGGACCCGGCTGCCGACACGGAAGCCTCGAAAAGCTCGGACGGCCCGGACCGGTCGGGCGACTCGGACCGGTCGGGCGAGGGCACGGAGGCCACCGCGGACGACGCCCCCCGCTCCGGAATGCATCCCGGTGTACGGCGGGCTCTGGCGGAGGCACACACCTACGTGGACACCCCGCCGCCCCCCGGCCGCGTCCGCTCCTCCTTCGCACCCGGCGACGCCCGGATGATCCGGGCCGACGGCCCGGGCTGGTCCATGGTCGCCAGGACCGACGACATCGCCTTCCTGCTGCTGGACGAGGTGCCGGGAGAGATCATGACGGTGGGGCGCGGGACGGAACTGCCCAAGCTGCTCGAGGCCCTGGACGCGATGGCCGTGCGGCCGTCCTGACCTCGGCGGGCGGCCGGACCACCGCGCGCGGGAGCCCCGGGATCCTTCGATCCCGGGGCTCCCGCGCGCGTCAGGGTGTCAGACCCGCTCCAGCGGCCGGTGGGGCTCGGCAGGGAGCTCGACCCTGACCGGATCGCCGGGCCGGACCACGCCGCCCACGGCGACCACACTCATGATCCCGGCCTTGCGGACGATGTGGCCCGCCTCGTCCCGGCCGACGACCCGCTTGAGCAGTCCGTCCTGGAAGTTGTCGATCTGAAGGCACGGGTTGCGCAGCCCCGTGATCTCGACGACGGCCTCGCCGCCGAGGTGCAGCAGGGTACCGACGGGAAGCGCCAGCAGATCGACACCATGGGTGGTGACGTTCTCTCCGAGGTCACCGGGAGAGACGTCGAATCCAGCCTCGCGCACCTCGTCGAACAGCTCTTCGTGCATGAGATGGACCTGGCGCAGATTCGGCTGGGTGGGGTCCTGCGCGACCCTGGAGCGGTGCTTGACCGTCACCCCCGCGTGTACGTCGCCTTCCACGCCCAGCCCGGTCAGCAGCGTCACGCTGTCCCGGTTCGGCTTGGTGAAGCTGTACGCCTCATTGCTGCTCACAGCGGTGACTGTCCCACCCACGGTGCGGGTCCCCTCTCAGCGGCCTATTTCCTTACGCGTGATCCTACGGAGCCTGCGCCGCTGACTCGGATCCAAGGCCAGATAGGCGATCGCGGGCACTCCGATGAGCACCAGCAGCGACAGCCAGAACCCGATGAACGGCATCAGGACGACCGCGACGACAACTCCCCCGATGGCGATCTTTGCGCTGTTCGACATCGTCCACGCCTCCTTCGCGGCCCGTGGCCGCTCCTGCTGTGAGAACGCCTGTGGGTGCCCATCGGTTCCAGCTGCGGCAGAAGCGTCCGCACCGGTCACCTGAGAGGGGCGCCGACCTCGTGCATGTGCTCCAGCGCCTGCCGGTAGGACTCGATGAGCCCGGTCTCTGCGTACGGCATGCCGATTTCCTCGCAGTGCGCCTTGACCAGGGGCTGGGCGAGCCGCAGATGCGGGCGCGGCATGCTCGGGAAGAGGTGGTGCTCGATCTGGTAGTTGAGCCCGCCGAGGAACCAGTCGGTGAGGACGGCGCCGCGCACGTTGCGCGAAGTGAGGACCTGCCGCTGCAGGTGTCCCCAGCGGTCCCCGTCGGGATCGGGCATCTCCATGCCCTTGTGGTTCGGGGCGAAGGCCATGCCGAGGTGGAGGCCGAAGAGCGCATGGTGCACGAGCGCGAACACGACGGCCTTCCCGGGAGACATCACGGTGAGCAGCAGCGTCGCGTAGAGGCCGAGGTGAGCCACCAGAAGTGTGGCCGACAGGGCACGCTCCCTGACGGGCTGCTGCCGCAGGTACTGGAAGCCCGAGATCTTCAGGGCGATGCCTTCGAGGAGCAGCATCGGGAAGAACAGCCGGGCCTGGTTACGGGTGAGCCAGCGGGCGAAGCCCTCGCGCTGCGCCGCCTGCTTCTGGGTCCAGACGAGGGCGCCGACGCCGACGTCCGGGTCCTTGTCGATGTGATTGGGGTTGGCGTGGTGACGTACGTGCTTGTCGTTCCACCACGCCTCGTTCATGCCGAGCAGGAGGTTGGCGTGGATGAAGCCGATGATCCGGCTCACCCGCCGGTCGCCGGTTATCTGGGCATGGCCGGCGTCGTGTCCGACGAAGGCGGTGCGGGACCAGATGATGGCCAGGGGCAGCGTGAGCAGCAGGTTCCACCAGGTGTTCCCGAGGAGCACCACTGCGGTCAGCAGCGCACCCAGTGCGAGCAGATTGGCGGCGATGCCCGCCGCGTACCAGCCGGTGCGTCGTTCGAGGAGCCCCTGCCCCTTGACGGCCCGCAGCAGTGGCGCGAAGTCACTTCCAGCACTTCTGTCACTGTCACGGGTTCGTTCCGCGACGGTGGTTGCGGCCTGAGGCATGATGTCTCCGGTCTTATAGGTGCGCTGACCTGATGAAACGTACGGGTCGCAGATGTATAGCAGCCATGGAGCCACCACCCGGGATTTCCTGGTGCCAGCCCCCTCATTCGCACGGGGGGCTGGCTACACCTGGAAGACATTCGGGGCATTTGTGAGTGATATGAATCACGCTTCGCGGACTGCCGCCGACGACAGCGAAGGAGTACCCTCGGCGACCTCGGCCCACTAGTCAAACTTGAGGACTCTGACATCGCTGTGCACCGCCTCCCCGCAGCAACGCTCTCCGAGATCTCCGCACTCGCCGGCTGTTCCGTGGTCTTCCTGCCCGCGGATCCCGCCCGGACCGGGCGGATCGCCTTCTGGTATCCGGACGGCAGCAGTCCGCCCGATGCCCCCGGAACTGTGGAGGAACTGACCGTCACCGGCGCCGATGCCCTGCCGTACGCGGTGCCGGCACGGATCATCCCGGTCCGGGACGCGCTCGCGGTGCTGACACGCGCCCGGACCGCCGCACACGCTTCCGCGGCAGCCCTGTTCTGGGGGGCGGCGGGGCTGCTGGCCCTGCAGTTCGCCGCCCGGGGGCTGTTGCTGCCGGGGCTGAGCGCCACGGATCACGACGCGTGGCGGGCCGGCCCGCTGACGGCGGACGACCTGACGCGGATCCGTACCCTTGCCGCGTCCATGCCGCCGACCGCCCACGCGGTGCCGGCCGACGCGCTGGCGCAGCCCGTGCTGCTGCCCGAACCGGAATGGCTGGTAAGGGAGTTCCTCGACGCGGTCGCGGACGGCCTGCCGCGCACACCCGGAGCCGCCTTCGCCGCGGGTGGCCCGGCGTTCGCCGCTGACGCACCGCAGCACCTGCCCCATCAGCGGGCCTGGGTCACCGATGTCGCCGCGGGGCACGACGCGGGCGTCCGGCTCTCGCTGCGCGTGGAGGTGTCGGGCCTCGACCGGACCGGCGAGGTGCCCCCGGGACAGCCCTCGGGCCCCTCCTTCCGGGTCGTCCCGCAGATCCATGGCGTGAGCGATCCGACGCTGGTCGCCGACGCCGCCGAGGTCTGGGCCGGCTCGGGACCGGCCGCCGCCGCCTTCGGGCCGAGGGCCCGGATGGACACCCTTCTGATGCTGCGCCGGGCCGCCCGCGCCTGGCCACCCCTGGCTCCCCTGCTGTCGGCTGCCGTACCGGACGCCGTGGAGCCCGCCGACGAGGAGATCGCCGACCTGCTCGGCCCCGCCTCACGGGCGCTCGCCACCACCGGTGTTCAGGTGCACTGGCCCCGGGAGCTGGCCCGCAAGCTGACGGCGCGCGCGGTGATCGGCCCCCCGGACGACACGGACGGCGAAGGCGAGCCGGACGGGAGCCCACGCAACGTGTCGGACACCGCGCCCCTCCTCGCCACCGACTCCCTGCTGACGTTCAACTGGTGGTTCGCCCTCGGTGACCACAAGCTCAGCCGTGCCGAACTCGACCGGCTGGCCGAGGCAGGGCGGCCTCTGGTGCGGCTGCGCGACCAGTGGGTGCTGATCGACCCCGAAGAGGCGCGTCGCGCCCGGGAGACACAGGACCGCAAGGTCACCCCCATCGACGCGCTCGGCGCCGTGCTGACGGGGTCCACCGAGGTCGACGGCCACCGCGTCGACGTCCGGGCGACCGGCTGGCTGGAGCGCCTGCGGCAGCGGGTCGCGGACCCGGAGTCCGGGGCGGGCGAGGAGCCGGCGGTCGGTCAGCCGGCCGCGCTCACCGCTACGTTGCGGGACTACCAGCTCCGCGGCCTGAACTGGCTCCACACGATGACCTCGCTCGGGCTCGGTGGCTGTCTCGCCGACGACATGGGGCTCGGCAAGACCATCACGCTGATCGCCCTGCACCTTCACCGCCAGACGCTCGAAAGGGCTGCCGGACCCACTCTGGTGGTCTGCCCGACCTCGCTGATGGGCAACTGGCAGCGAGAGATCGAGAAGTTCGCCCCGGGCACCCCCGTCCGCCGCTTCCACGGCGCGTCCCGCAGTGTGGAGAACCTGGTGGACGGCGAGTTCGTCCTGACCACGTACGGCACGATGCGGCTGGACGCGCCCCGGCTCGCGGCCGTGCGGTGGGGCATGGTCGTCGCCGACGAGGCGCAGCACGTGAAGAACCCGTACTCGGCGACGGCCAGGCAGCTGCGGACGATCGGCGCGCAGGCGCGGGTCGCCCTCACCGGCACCCCCGTGGAGAACAACCTCTCCGAGCTGTGGGCCATCCTCGACTGGACCACCCCCGGCCTGCTGGGCAGGCTCGGCACCTTCCGCACCCGGTACGCGCGTGCGGTGGAGGGCGGCAGCGACCCCGCGGCGGCCGAGCGACTGGGCGCCCTGGTACGGCCGTTCCTGCTCCGCCGGCGCAAGTCCGATCCTGGCATCGCCCCGGAGCTGCCGCCGAAGACGGAGACGGACCGTGCGGTGTCGCTGACGGCCGAACAGGCGGGCCTGTACGAGGCGGTGGTACGGGAGACGCTGGCCACGATCTCCGAGGCCGACGGGATGGCCCGGCGCGGTCTGGTGGTGAAGCTGCTCACCGCGCTCAAGCAGATCTGCAACCACCCCGCGCAGTACCTCAAGGAGGAGGATCCGAAGGTCGCGGACCGTTCGGGCAAGGTGGAGCTGCTCGACGAGCTGCTGGACACCATCCTCGCCGAGGGCGCGGGCGTCCTCGTGTTCACCCAGTACGTGCAGATGGCCCGGCTGCTGGAGCGGCATCTGGCCGCGCGCGGGATCGGCACCCAGTTCCTGCACGGCGGGACGCCGGTGGCGCAGCGGGAGGCGATGGTCAGCCGGTTCCAGTCGGGCGGGGCACCGGTGTTCCTGCTGTCGCTCAAGGCAGCGGGGACCGGACTCAACCTCACCCGCGCGGGCCATGTGGTGCACTTCGACCGCTGGTGGAACCCGGCCGTGGAGGCGCAGGCCACGGACCGTGCGTACCGCATCGGGCAGACCCAGCCGGTGCAGGTCCACCGGCTGATCGCCGAGGGCACGATCGAGGACCGGATCGCGGAGATGCTGGCCCGCAAACAGGGGCTCGCGGACGCGGTGCTCGGTTCCGGCGAGAGCGCCCTGACCGAGCTCAGCGATGCGGAACTGGCCGATCTGGTGGAGCTGCGAGGGGGCGCACGATGAGCGACGGATACGAGTCGGACGCGTTCGGTGACCGGTACGACGGGGACGGGCAGGACGACACGGCGCCCGGGCAGGAGCGCACCTTCGCCGCGCTGCCCCCGGCGCAGGGCCGCGGCTTCGCCGAGTCCTGGTGGGGCCGGGCCTGGCTGAAGGCCCTGGAGGACACCGCGCTCGACGGACAACAGCTCAAGAAGGGGCGCCGGTTCGCCCGCGAGGGCCGGGTCGGCGCGGTTTCCGTGCGGCCGGGCCGGATCACCGCGGTGGTCCGGGACCGGGACGAGAGCGGCTACCGCAGCGACGTACTGCTCCAGGAGTTGACCGAGGAGGAATGGGACCGCTTCCTGGACATGGCCGTCGACCGGGCCGGGCACATCGCCGCACTGCTCGACCGGGAGATGCCGCCGCATCTGGTCGAGGACGCGGCCGCGGCCGGGGTGGACCTGCTGCCGGGCATCGGCGACCTCGACCCGGAGTGCGCCTGCGAGGCCTGGGACCACTGCCCGCACACCGCCGCACTCTGCTACCAGGTGGCGCGGCTGCTGGACCAGGATCCGTTCGTCGTACTCCTGATGCGGGGCCGCGGGGAACGGCGGCTGCTGGACGAGCTCCAGGTGCGGATCGCCGCCAGGGCGGCGGGTCACGCGCCGTCAGCCACGGCGGACGAGCCCGCCGAGGAGACCGCGGAGCAAGCCGTGGTGCGCGGGATCCCGGCGACGGAGGCCTACGCGGCAGCCGGCATCCTTCCGCCGCTGCCCCCGGTCCCGGAGCTTCCCGACGAGCCGGGCCCGGCTCCGTCCCTGGACGCGGAGACCGATCCCGAGCCGGGCGTGGACCCGGCGGCCCTGGAGATGCTGGCCACGGACGGCGCGGCGCGCGCGCACCGGATGCTCGCGGAGGCACTGGCACCCGGGCACGGACAGCAGCCCGTCCCGGCAGGCCTGACGCCCGAACAGGACGCGGTGCGGCTGGCGGCCGACGCGCGGCCCGAGCCGTGGATCGCGGACCGGCTGGCGACCGGATCGGGCCGGCAACGCGCAGGTCTGCCGGCCGCGGTGCGCGCCTGGCAGTACGGCGGCGCGGCCGCGCTCGCCGTGCTCGACGAGGAGTGGACGCCGGACGCCGCCGCGCTGGCCCGGGCCAGGACGCGGCTCGCCGGAGCCTGGGAGGAGGACGAGGCGCCCCGGCTGCGGGCCGAGCGCAATCGCTGGACGTCGGCGGACGGCACGGTTCAGCTGCGCTACGGGCGGGACGGGCGCTGGTATCCGTACCGCAAGGAGAGCGGCCGCTGGACTCCGGCGGGGCCCTCCGACGAGGATCCGGCGGCGGCCTGGGCGGACGCGGCGGCCTCCGCCGACGTCTGACAAGGGCTCGACTGCGGCGGGCTGGGGATCATCGCCCCTGCCCGCCGCCGTGTTCTGCCCGGGAGTTCAACTCGATGTCACCGGCCGTTGAGGAGCGCGGCGGAACGTGACGGCCGTCAGATCCCTATGCCCCCAGGAGGCCCCATGTCCGCGCGTGCAGTCCGTCGATCCCTTGCCGTCGGGCTGCCGCTCGCCCTGCTCGGCACGGTGGGTGTCGCAGGCACCGCAACCGGCGCGCAGGACCGGCACCACCGCCCCGAAGGCGCCGCGCGGGTCACCGCGAGCGCCCTGCTCGGGGACGTTTCGCTGGCCGGCTTCAGCAACGGGCTGCTGCCCGGGTCCGTCGCGGACGACCGTGGCGTGATGCTCGGCGGAATCGGCAGCGACATCTACCCGGCCGGCCGCACGGGCGAGTTCTGGACCGTCACGGACCGCGGCCCGAACGGCCAGATCAAGGTGGACGGCACCAAGCGGCGCACCTTCCCCGTCCCCGGGTTCGACCCGGCGATCGTCAAGGTTCGGGTGAGCGGCAAGCGCGTCGAGGTGCTGCGGTCCATCCCGCTGACCACGCGGTCCGGCGCTCCCGTCACGGGTCTGCCGAACCAGGCGGGACGGGACGAGGCCCCGTACTCCTACGACGCGAAGACGCCTCTCACGTACAACCCGAACGGTCTGGACACGGAAGGCATCGTCCGCAGCGCGGACGGCTCGTTCTGGCTGGTCGACGAGTACGGCCCCTCTCTGGTGCACGTCTCCGAACGCGGCCGGGTGCTGGCCCGTTACGTCCCCGAGGGCCTGAACCTCAAGGGCGCGGACTATCCCGTCGTTGAGGCGCTGCCCGGCGTCCTGCTGCACCGGAAGATCAACCGCGGCTTCGAGGGCCTGGCCCTGCTGCCGGGCGGCGATCTGGTGCTCGCCGTCCAGAGCCCGCTGTCGTTGCCCGACGAGGACGCGGGCGAGGCCTCGCGCAATGTGCGGCTGCTGCGCTTCTCCCCGAAGAAGCGCGCGGTCACGGCCGAGTACGCGTACCGCTTCGACGCGGTGGGCGTCGTGGATCCGGGTGAGGACGACACGTCCGAGCTGAAGGTCTCCTCCGTCGTCGCGATCGGCGGCAACGACCTCCTGGTCGAGGAGCGCACCGACCGGGCGGCCCGTCTGCACCGGGTCACGCTCCCCCGCGGCGCCGGCATCCTGGGCTCCCGCTGGGACGCCCCGTCCGCTTCGCCCTCGTACGAGGAGCTGACGGACCCGGCGGCCTCGGGCGTCCCGGTACTGCGCAAGAGTCTCGTCGTCGACCTGGGCACGGTCGCGGGCGTGCCCGGAAAGATCGAGGGTGTGGCGGTGACGGGCCGCAGCACGCTCGCCCTCATCAACGACAACGACTTCGGCATGACCGACGGGGCGGGCGCCTTCGACGCGGCCGGCCGACTGGTCGACTCCGGGATCGAGACGTCCGTGACGCTGCTCAAGCTGCCCCGCCCGCTGACGCGCTGACGGACCGAAGGTTCCTGGCCGCCGGACCACTTCTTCCGGCGGCCAGGAAGCCGCTCGACCGGCTTTCCCGTCGACTCCCCCTCTCTCGCACCGATTTCGCTCTCGTGCCGTCTTCCGTCACGCGCAGGACGCCCGTACGGTGGGGCGCGCACATGGCCCGGCCGCACAGCGGACAGCACATTCCGGTCATCGGACAAGAGGAGAGTCACGGGCCGCCGGGGAACCGGGCCCCGGGCCGGCTGACCCGTCGCCCCGCCTCTTGCCCTGCCCCTCCCCCCACACCCAGGAGTACGCATGGACCGCAGAAGGATCCTTCAGGGCGCCGCGGCGACGGCCGCGGGGGTGCTGCTTCCCGCCTCCGTCCGCGCCACCGCGGCGACGGCGGGCGACACGGACTATCCGGCGGCCCACTGGGTACCGGCCTCGACGTCCAACTACACGGTCTCGACCCGGCCTTCGGCGTATCCGGTGCAGTACGTGATCATCCATGTCACCCAGGAGACGTTCTCGGACGCCGTGGCGATCTTCCAGAATCCGGCGAAACAGGTGTCCGCGCACTATGTGGTGCGCTCGGCCGACGGCTACATCGACCAGTGTGTGCGGGAGAAGAACGTCGCCTGGCATGCGGGGAACTGGGACTACAACACCCGCAGCATCGGCATCGAGCACGAGGGCTATGTCGACCAGCCCGCGTACTTCACCGACGCCATGTACGAGAAGTCGGCCCTGCTGACCGCATCGGTGTGCGACCGCTACGCCATCCCGAAGGACCGCGCGCACATCCTCGGCCATGTACAGGTCCCGGGTACGGACCACACGGACCCGGGCCCGAACTGGGACTGGGTCCGCTACATCCGCATGGTCAACCTCCTGGGCGCGACGTGACCCGCTGACCGGCCGGCGCCCCCTGCGGGCCCTCCGCGACCACCGGGGTGCGGACGAAGAGGACACCCTCCACATCACCGTCGGGTGCGCCGTAGACATGGGGCGCGTCGGCCCGCCAGTGCGCGGAAGCGCCCGGGCCGGCCGTCCTGATGTCGTCCGGCGGGCCGACGACGGCCGTCCCGCTCAGCACCATCAGACTCTCCCGCGCGCCCGGGACGTGCGCCTCCGACTCCTGGACGGCCCCCGCCCGGATGCTGACCCGGAACACGTCGGTGACCGCGGCGTCGTCCTCGTACCGTTCCAGCAGGACGGCGGTGACCGCGCTCCCGGAGACGCCCGGAGGGGTCGGGCCCCGGCCTCCCGTCGGCAGCGGATCGCTCAGTACGGCGCTGAGCGGCAACCCGAGCGCGGTGGTGAGTGCGTACAACGTCTCCAGGGTGGGATTGCGCGTCCCGCTCTCCAGCTCCGAGAGCGTGCCCTTGCCCACGCGGGAGCGCCGGGAGAGCTCCGAGAGGGACAGGTCCCGCTCGCGCCGCAGCGTGCGCAGTCTGCGCCCCACGTCCTCGTTCAGCCCCATCGGCCGTGCACCCGCTCCGCTGTCCTGGTTGACGGGCGTCGGCCCGCCTCTCTAGTGTTCCATATACAGAACGTTCCGTATACGGAACGCGCAGCTCAGGAAGTGGCTCACGCATGCTCGCGATCACCCGCATACGCTCGATCGCGCCACCGTCGGCGGTGGTCGCCGGACTGATCGCCGTCATGGTCGGTGTCACGAGTTCGGCGGCGCTGGTCTTCACGGCCGCGCGGGCGGCGGGGGCGGACTCGCGCGAGATCTCCTCCTGGATGCTCGCCCTCGGCGTCGGCCTGGCCTGCACCTGCATCGGGCTGTCGCTGCGCTACCGGGCCCCCGTCGTGACCGCGTGGTCGACGCCGGGGGCCGCGCTGCTCACGACCGGTCTCAGCGGCGTGTCGATGGCTCAGGCGGTCGGCGCGTTCGTCTTCTCGGCACTGCTCATCCTCGTGAGCGGGGTGACGGGCTGGTTCAGCCGGCTCATGGGCCGGATCCCGGTGCCGCTGGCCGCCGCACTGCTCGCCGGGGTGCTGCTGCGGTTCGGCACGGGGCTGTTCAGCACGATGCACGGCGGATTCGCGGTCGCGTTCCCCATGTTCGCGCTCTACCTCCTGGGCCGGCGCCTGCTGCCCCGGTACGCGGTCCTGCTGGCGCTCGCCGCGGGCGTGGTGGCCACCGTGTTCACCGGCGGCTGGCAGCTGGGCCGGGTCCGACTCGCCCTGGCGACCCCGGTGTTCACCGCTCCGGAGTTCGACTGGAAGGTCCTCGTCAGCGTCGGCGCGCCCTTGTTCGTCGTCACGATGGCCTCGCAGAACCTGCCCGGCGTCGCCGTGATCCGCGGCGCGGGCTACGACGTGCCGGTCTCGCCCCTGATGACGTGGACCGGCGCGGCCAACGCCGTCCTGGCGCCCTTCGGAGCCTTCGGCCTCAATCTGGCCGCGATCACGGCCGCCATCTGCACGGGCGAGGAAGCACACCCCGACCGCGACAGGCGCTTCCTGGCCGCGGTGTGGGCGGGCGTCTTCTACCTCTGTGTCGGGCTGCTCGGCGCGACCGTCGCCTCGCTCCTCACCGCGATGCCGCAGGAACTCGTCCTGGCGATCGCCGGCATCGGCCTGCTCGCCACCATCGAGGCTTCGCTGACTGCGGCACTGGCCGACAAGGCGTCCCGGGAAGCCGCCGTGGTGACCTTCCTCGCCACGGCCTCCGGAGTGACGCTGCTGGGGATCGGCTCCGCGTTCTGGGGGCTGCTGGCCGGCCTGGTCACCGCCGCGATCGCCTCGGTGGGACGCCCACGCCGCAAGGAACCCGCACCCGAGCCGCTGCCGGACGAGGTCCGCGTCCACTGAGACCCGTCGGGCCCCGCCACCCCCTCCTGTCCCGTCCGTGGGACGGGGTTGCCCCGGACGGCGGGAGCGGGGTGGGATGGACACCATGCAGAAAGCGGTTTCCCCACCCTCCGCCGAACCCCTGGCGCCCTTCGACCACCTCGACCACCGTTACCGCGGCGAGAACCCGTTCCGCACCCTCGGACATCTCTTCCGGCCGGACCGCGGCCGGCTGGCTCTCGCGGTCGCCTTCTTCGTCGTGAAGCACAGTCCCATCTGGCTGCTTCCCCTGATCACCGCCACGGTCCTGGACGTGGTCGTCCAGCACGGACCGGAATCCAGGCTCTGGAAGGCCACCGGCGTCCTGTTGTTCATCCTCGTGATCAACTACCCGCTCCACCAGTGGTACGTACGCTGCCTCGGCGGCAGCATCCGGCGCATGGGCACGACCCTGCGCTCGGCGCTGTGCCGCCGCATGCAGCAACTGTCCATCGGCTATCACTCGCGGGTCAGTTCGAGCGTCCTGCAGGCCAAGGTGGTCCGCGACGTGGAGTCCGTCGAGCAGATGATGCAGCAGAGCGCCGACATGGGACTCGGCGCCGTCGTGACCCTGGTCGGCGGCCTCGTCGTCATCGGCGTGCGCGTGCCCGCCTTCCTTCCGGTCTTCCTGATCGTGGTGCCCGCGGCAGGCTTCCTCGTGATGAAGCTCCGCGCCCGGCTGCGCAGTCACAACGAGTCCTTCCGGCGCGAGGTCGAGCAGCTCTCCTCCCGCGTCGGCGAGATGACCACCCTCATCCCCATCACCCGCGCCCACGGACTGGAGCGCACCGCGCTCGGCCGGGTCGACGGCTCGCTGCGCCAGGTCTTCGCGGCCGGTCTGCGCCTGGACGTGATCAACGGCCGCTTCGGATCCCTGGCCTGGGTCATCCTCAACACGCTCGGCGTGCTGTGCCTGACGGGGTCGGCACTGGTCGCGTACCACGGCTGGATGCCCATCACCCCCGGCGACGTCGTGATGCTCAGCGCCTTCTTCACCGTCCTGACCGGCTCGGTGACCACGCTGCTGGGCCTGGCCCCCATCCTCACCAAGGGGCTGGAGTCGGTGCGTTCGGCGGGTGAGGTGCTCCAGGCGCCCGACCTCGAACACAACGCGGGCAAGGCGCAGATCGACCGCGTCACCGGCCGGATCGACTTCGAGGACGTCGGCTTCGCCTACGAGGACGCGGCCCCCGCCGTCGACGGATTCACCCTCTCCGCACGGCCGGGCGAGACCATCGCGCTGGTCGGCGCGTCGGGCGCGGGCAAGTCGACCGTCCTGAACCTCCTCATCGGCTTCATCCGGCCCACGTCGGGCCGCATCATGCTCGACGGCACCGACATGGCGGGGCTCGATCTGCGCAGCTACCGGCGGTTCCTGTCCGTGGTGCCGCAGGAGTCGATCCTCTTCGAGGGCAGCATCCGCGAGAACGTGACGTACGGGATGGGTGACACGGACGAGGCCACGCTGATACGCGCGCTGACGGACGCCAACGCGCTGGAGTTCGTCAGGGATCTGCCGCTCGGCCTCGACACGGTCGTCGGCGAGCGGGGCGCACGTCTCTCGGGCGGCCAGAAGCAGCGGCTCGCCATCGCCCGGGCGCTGATCCGCGACCCCAGGGTGCTGGTGCTCGACGAGGCCACGTCCGCACTGGACAACCGCTCCGAGGCCCTCGTACAGGAAGCCCTCTCCCGGCTCGTGCACGGCCGTACCGTCTTCGTCGTCGCCCACCGGCTCTCCACGATCCAGGGCGCCGACCGCATCGTGGCGATGGAGGGCGGCCGGATCGCGGAGGTGGGGACGCACGAGGAACTGATCGGCCGGGAAGGGGTGTACGCGGGCCTGCAGCCCGCCTACCCGTAGCCGGCCAGGCCGGTGGCGTCCCGCGGCTCACCAGTCGTGGACGCTGCCGTCGCGGAGACGGTTGACCGGAAGGTAGGCCCGCGCGTACGGGTGCGCGGCCGCCGCCTCCTCGTCCAGCTCCACGCCGATGCCCGGCGTCTCGCCCGGGTGCAGGTACCCGTCGGTGAAGGTGTAGCCGTGCCGGAACACCTCCTCGGTACGGGAGTTGTGGCCGGAGTACTCCTGGATGCCGAAGTTGTGGATGGCGAGGTCGAGGTGGACGGCCGCGGCCATGCCCACCGGCGAGATGTCCTCAGGTCCGTGGACAGCACTCTTGACCTGGTACTGGGCGGCGAAGTCGAAGAGCTTGCGCAACGGTGTGACCCCGCCGAAGTGCGTGACCGCCGAACGCGCGTAGTCGATCAGCTGCTCGGTGATCAGTGCCTGGTAGTCGTACACGGTGTTGAAGACCTCGCCGACGGCCAGGGGCGTGGTGGTGTGGCGGCGGACCAGACGCAGCGCCTCCTGGTTCTCGGCGGGAGTGCAGTCCTCCAGCCAGAACGGCCGGTACGGCTCCAGGTCCTTGCCGAGCCGCGCCGCCTGGATCGGGGTGAGCCGGTGGTGGGAGTCATGGAGCAGCGGCAGCTCGGTGCCGAACTCCGCGCGTACCGCCTCGAAGACGGCCGGCATGTGACGCAGGTACGCGTCCGTGTCCCAGTCCTCCACCAGGGGGCGG
Organism: Streptomyces sp. NPDC050422; assembly: GCF_044458665.1. Lineage (NCBI taxonomy): Bacteria > Bacillati > Actinomycetota > Actinomycetes > Kitasatosporales > Streptomycetaceae > Streptomyces > Streptomyces sp. NPDC050422. Next base: position 78,347 of record NZ_JBITIE010000022.1, on the reverse strand, counting down.
GCCTGCTGGTGGGCGACCGTGGCGCCGTGGTCGTCCTGGTTGTACACCCCGTACACGGCCTTGAGTCCGGGGATGCCGGTCTGGATGCGGACGGCGGGGTAGCCCTCGGCCAGCCTGGCCCGTACGGAGTCGAGGAGTTCGGGGATGTCACGGCCGTTGGCGTGGCCGTAGGTGCCGATACGGTCCCGGCTCGCGCCGCCCAGCAACTGGTAGAGCGGCAGGCCGGCGGCCTTCGCCTTGATGTCCCACAGCGCCACGTCCACGGCGGCGATCGCGGCCATCGTCACCGGCCCGCGCCGCCAGTAGGCGCCGCGGTAGAGGTACTGCCAGGTGTCCTCGATCCTGTGCGGGTCGAGGCCGGTGAGCAGGGGCGCCACATGCTCGCTGAGGTAGCTGACGACCGCCAGCTCCCGTCCGTTGAGCGTGGCGTCGCCCAGGCCCGTGAGGCCCTCGTCGGTGGTCAGCTTCAGGGTGACGAAGTTGCGTCCCGGGCTGGTGACGACGACCTTCGCGTCGACGATCTTCATGCGCGCTCTCACCTGTTCCGTCCCCGATGCGGCCGTCCGGACGCAGCCAACCACAGTCTGCCGCGGCGGGCCCCCGCCGGCCTGCGCGAGCAGGCCGGCGGGGCTTCTCGAGTCCGCGTTCGAGCGGCAGGAGGACCGGGATCGACGTTCACGAACCGTGCCGGACGCTTCTCAGCCCGGCAGTCCCCGAACGAACTCGGCGACCAGGGCCGCCACCGCTTCCGGAGCCTCCATGTGCATGAGATGGGTGGCATCGATCCGGCTGACGCCGATCGTCGGCCGCGTGCCCGAGAGTGCGGCCAGGTCCTCGGAGACCTCGGTCGCGAACCGGGTGTTGAACTCGCTGAACCACTCCATGCCGGGCGCGGGCGGCAGGCTTCGGCCTGCCTGTACGAGCAGCAGCGGGGGCTCGATCCCGTCCAGCCAGGTGGTGACACCGAGATCGCCGAGCCGGTGGAGTTCGGCGAGGATCCCCAGCGCCGCCGCCCGTTCCGGGAACGTCTGCCACGTGCCGTCGGGCAGCGGGCGTGCGGCGGCGCGGGCCGCTGCTTCCGCGAGGGCGGCGGGAATCCCGAGCCGGGCGGAGCCGGCGGCCTGCCCCTCGATGTACTCGGGTGGCGCGACCGCCCCGGCCGACGCCAGCAGCCCCTCACTCACCCGTTCGGCGCCCGGGTAGTCGCGTCCCCACCAAAAACCGTCGAGGTTCACGGCGGCCCGGGCACGGTCCGGATTCGCCCGGGCGTACTCGACCGCGACCAGTCCGCCGAGGGAATGGCCAACCAGGACGGCCTCCGGCACGTCATGGGCGTCGAGCGTGTCCGTGACGTGCCGCACCACGTCGGGGATGGTCCAGGGGATGGTTCCGGGAGAGCGGCCGTGCCCGGGGTGGTCGAGTGCGAGAACACGGTGGCCGGCCGTGAGGTGCGCGGCCGAGGCGTCCCAGTCGGCGTGCGACCGTCCGTAACCGTGCAGGAGAACCAGTTGAGGGCCATCGCCCCCGTAGTCATGGGCATGTAGGAGTGTCATTGGACGTCACTGTAGGGGCGCACAGCGCCTCGGGCACGGGATTAACGATCTCTCTCGCACGTCAACTGCCTACCTGAGCAGGCGCGTCCGGGACAGGCCCTGCGGAAGCCGGCGAGAGCGACCGGTGATCCGGGAAGCGGGATTCGGAGAGGTTTTCTAGAAGAATCCTCTAGTTCTCATGGGATAGGCTCTCGGCCATGGCGAACAGCGCGTCAGCGTGCACGGCGGGGACTTCGCAGGACGACGGAGCGGAATCATGACGCCCAAGCAGCAGCGCGGCGAGGCCACCGTCGACCGCCTCCTGACCGCCGCGCTGGAGGTCTACGCCACGTCGGGCCAGTCCGGCTTCACGGTGAACGCGGTCACGACGGCCAGCGGTGTCAGCCTCGGCAGCCTCTATCACCACTTCGGCAGCTTCGACGGTCTCGCGGCGGCCCTGTACATCCGCTGCATGGAGCAGTTGTTCGACGAGATGATCGCCGCTCTCGGACGGACCCGCACGGCCCGCACCGGAGTCCGGGCACTCGTCCGCGCCTATCTCCGCTTCACCCAGGAGCACCCTGACGCCGCACTCTTCGTGCACGCCTCCGCCTACTCCGGCTACCTGTCCGCCCACGCGGACCGCATTCGCACGGCCAAGGCGGCCAAGATGACCGTCGTCGCCGAGTGGATGCTGCCGAGGGTCCTGTCGGGCGAGATGGCCCCTCTGCCCGGCCCGCTGCTGGAGGTCCTGGTGATGGGGCCGATCGCCGAGGCCGCGCACCGCTGGCTCGCCAGCACGTACGACATGGACCTCGCCGAGGCGGAGCGGATCCTGCCCGACCGGATCTGGCGCTCGCTTCAGCCCTGACCTCACCGAAGACCGGCTGCGTGACCGCCAGGGGGCTCCTGCCCCCGGCCCGTCGCCGTGGGCTCCTGCCTCCGGCCCGTCGCCGTCCGGGTGAGCCGGGTCACTTCCCGACAGCCTTCACGCATGGCTTCCCCCTTCCGGGGCAGATGGCCAGACCGCTGGGAATCACCCGGCGTCGAACCCATGGCCACCGAAAGGGCAGCACACGACGTGTCGGCACAACACACCATCCAGGTAGCGGGAGAGTGGCGCGCGGCCGCCTCCGGCGCCACGCGCGAGATCCTCGACCCCGTCGACGCGACCGCCTTCGCGGTCGTGTCGGAGGGCGACGTCGTGGACGCGGACGCCGCGGTCGCCGCCGCCAGGGCCGCCTTTGACGCGGGGCCGTGGCCGCACACCCCCGTCGCCGAGCGCGCCGCACTGCTGAGGCGGGTGGCCGGGCTGCTGGAGCGCGACCGGGAGCGACTCGGCGCGCTGGAGTGCCGTGACGCGGGCAAGACCCTCGAAGAGGGCCGGGTCGACGTGGACTGTGTGCGCGACGCCTTCCGCTACTTCGCCGACCTCGTCATGAACGAGAGCGGAGGACGGGTCGTCGACGCCGGGTCCGAGGAGATCCACAGCGTCGTGGTGCATGAGCCCGTGGGCGTCTGCGGCCTCATCACCCCGTGGAACTACCCTCTTCTCCAGGCCAGTTGGAAGATCGCTCCGGCGCTCGCCGCGGGCAACACCTTCGTGATCAAGCCCAGTGAGATCACCCCGCTCACCACCGTCGCCCTCGTCGCGCTGCTCGCCGAGGCCGGACTGCCGGCCGGTGTGGCGAACATCGTGACCGGTCCCGGCGCCACGGTCGGCGCCCGGCTGGCGGACCACCCCGATGTCGACCTGGTCTCCTTCACGGGCGGGCTCGCCAGCGGCACGAAGGTGATGCGGGCCGCCGCGGACTCGGTCAAGAAGGTCGCGCTCGAACTCGGCGGCAAGAACCCCAATGTGGTCTTCGCCGACGCGTGCGCCACCGAGGAGGGTTTCGACACGGCCGTCGACCAGGCGCTGAACGCCGCGTTCATCCACAGCGGCCAGGTCTGCTCCGCCGGATCCAGGCTGATCGTCGAGGAGTCGGTGCGGGAGCGCTTCGTGGCCGAGCTCGCGCGACGCGCCGAACGGATCCGGATCGGCCGCGGGACGGACGAGGGCGTCGAGTGCGGCCCGCTCGTCTCCGCGCAGCAGCTCGCCAGGACCGAGGAGTTCGTCGCCTCCGCACTCAAGGAGGGCGCGGTGCTGCGGGCGGGCGGCGAGCGTCCGGAAGGGCCCGGCTACTTCTACCGGCCGACGGTCCTGGACCACTGCGACCGCTCCATGCGCGTCGTACGCGAGGAGGTGTTCGGTCCGGTACTGACCGTCGAGACCTTCCGTACGGAGGACGAGGCCGTGGCCCTCGCCAACGACACCGAGTACGGCCTGGCCGGCGGTGTGTGGACGGCCGACGCGGGCCGCGGCCGCCGGGTCGCGGCGCGGCTGCGGCACGGCACGGTCTGGATCAACGACTTCCACCCCTATCTGCCGCAGGCGGAATGGGGCGGCTTCGGCAAGTCCGGCATCGGCCGGGAACTGGGCCCGACGGGCCTGGCCGAGTACCGCGAGTCCAAGCACATCTACCAGAACCTCGCCCCGCGCCCGGTGCGCTGGTTCGCGGGCTGAACGGGGAGCAGAGGCGATGGAGAACGACATGACCCCGTACGACTACGTCATCGTCGGCGGCGGCACCGCCGGTTCGGTGATCGCGTCCCGGCTGACCGAGGACCCCGACGTCACCGTCGCCCTCATCGAGGGCGGACCGAGCGACGTGGGGCGCGACGACGTGCTGACCCTGCGCCGCTGGATGGGCCTGCTCGGTGGCGAGCTGGACTACGACTACCCCACCACCGAGCAGCCCCGCGGCAATTCGCACATCCGCCACAGCAGGGCGCGGGTGCTCGGCGGGTGCTCGTCGCACAACACCCTGATCGCGTTCAAGCCGCTGCCGTCCGACTGGGACGAGTGGGCGGCCGCCGGTGCGGCGGGGTGGGACGCCTCGTCGATGGACCCGTACTTCGACCGGCTGCGCAACAACATCGTCCCCGTCGACGAGGCCGACCGCAACGCCATCGCCCGCGACTTCGTCGACGCGGCGCAGTCGGCGCTCGGCGTCCCGCGCGTCGAGGGCTTCAACAAGGAGGCGTTCCAGGACGGTGTGGGGTTCTTCGACCTCGCCTACCACCCGGAGGACAACAAGCGCTCCTCGGCCTCGGTCGCGTACCTGCATCCCTTCCTCGACCGGCCGAACCTCCATATCGCCCTGGAGACCTGGGCGTTCCGCCTGGAGTTCGACGGCACCCGGGCCACGGGTGTGCGGGTGCGGACCGCGGACGGCGAGGAGCGGGTCGTGCGGGCCAGGCGCGAAGTGGTGGTGTGCGCGGGCGCGGTCGACACGCCCCGGCTGCTGATGCACTCCGGGATCGGTCACCGCGCGGAGCTGGAGAAGCTCGGCATTCCGGTGCGGCACGATCTGCCCGGCGTCGGCGAGAACCTGCTCGACCACCCCGAGTCGGTCATCGTCTGGGAGACGCACGGGCCGATCCCGGAGAACTCCGCGATGGACAGCGACGCCGGGCTCTTCGTACGGCGGGATCCCGACAGTCCGGGCCCCGACCTGATGTTCCACTTCTACCAGATCCCGTTCACGGACAATCCCGAACGGCTCGGCTACGAACGCCCGCCGCACGGGGTCTCGATGACGCCGAACATTCCCAAGCCGCGCAGCCGCGGCCGGCTGTACCTGACGAGCCCCGATCCCGAGGTCAAACCCGCCCTGGACTTCCGCTACTTCACCGACGCGGAGGACTACGACGGACGCACGCTCGTGGACGGGATCAGGATCGCCCGGGAGATCGCCGCTCAGGAGCCCCTGGCCGGCTGGCTGAAGCGCGAGGTCTGTCCGGGGCCGGAGGTCACCTCCGACGAGGACCTGAGCGAGTACGCACGCAAGGTCGCGCACACCGTCTACCACCCGGCCGGAACCTGCCGCATCGGCGCGCCCGACGACGCGCTCGCGGTCGTCGCCCCGGACCTGCGGGTCCGGGGACTCGAAGCCATCCGGATAGCCGACGCGTCGGTCTTCCCGGCCATGCCTGCCGTCAACCCGATGATCGGTGTGCTGATGGTCGGCGAGAAGTGTGCGGATCTGCTCGGCGCCACCTATGGGGGTCATGCCTGATGAACACGCCACCGCACGTCTTCTCCGTACGCGATCTGTGGAAGGTGTTCGGCCCGAAGGCCGACCGCGTACCCGGTGACGCCGAACTCGGTGCGCTCGACGCCGCGGAGCTGCGCGCCCGCACCGGCTGCACCGCCGCCGTGCGTGATGTCTCCTTCGACGTCCGCAAGGGCGAGGTGTTCGTCGTGATGGGCCTGTCCGGTTCGGGCAAGTCCACACTCGTGCGCTGCCTCACCCGGCTGATCGAGCCGACGTCCGGCGAGGTCACGATGGACGGCGAGGACGTGCTGTCGATGAACACCGCCCGGCTTCGCGAACTGCGCCGTCACCGGGCCGCCATGGTCTTCCAGCACTTCGGTCTGCTGCCGCACCGCTCGGTCCTCGACAACGTCGCCTACGGCCTGGAGATCCAGGGCGTGGGCCGGGCCGAACGCCGTGAGCGTGCGGCCGGGTTCATCGCCAAGGTCGGTCTCGACGGGCTGGAGAGCCGCCGCCCGGGGCAGCTCTCCGGCGGTCAGCAGCAACGGGTCGGGCTGGCGCGCGCACTCGCCGTCGACCCCGAAGTGCTGCTGTTCGACGAGCCGTTCAGCGCGCTCGACCCGCTGATCCGCCGCGACATGCAGGAGGAGGTCGTACGGCTGCACCGTGAGGAGGGCCGCACGATGGTCTTCATCACCCATGACCTGAACGAGGCCCTCAAGCTCGGCGACCGCATCGCGCTGATGCGCGACGGCCGGATCGTGCAGCTCGGCACGCCGGAGGCGATCGTGGGCTCGCCCGCCGACGACTACGTACGGGACTTCGTACGGGACGTGCCGCGCGAGCAGGTGGTGACCGTGCGGGCGGCCATGCGTCCCGCCGACGGCCCGGAGAGCGTCTCCGGTCCTGCGCTGGCACCGGATGCCACCGTCTCCGAGGCGATCGAAGCGGTCGTCCGCACCGGGGAGACGGCACGTGTGGTCGAGGACGGGCGCTGCCTGGGTGTGGTCGACCACGCGTGCCTGCTCGGCGTCGTGGCCGGGGTCCCGGCCGTGAAGGAGGCCGCGTGATGCGAGTGAGCACCTCCCCGAGGCCGCCGGGCCGCGTGTACGGCAGCGGGAGGTGGGCGATATGACGGCGACCGCGACCGCCACGCATAACGCCTCGCTGGGCACAGCCGGGCCGGCCGCTTCCCTCGCCCGGCACCGCACGGCGTTCCTGCTGACCGGAGCGGCCGTGCTGCTGGTGCTCGGCACCGTCCTCGTCGGCCACGGTGCGTGGCCGACGCGCCTCACCGTCGACCTCTCCGGACCGCTCGGTGACGTCAGCGACTGGATCATCGACAACCGCGACACTCATCCGCTGTTCCTCTACTTCTTCGGGCACCTCAGCAACGCCGTCGTGCTCTCGGTCCGCGGTGTCTACCTGGTGCTGCTCGCCGCCGGCTGGGCCGGTGTCACGGCGGCCGCCGGGCTGATCGCCTGGCGGGTGGCGGGCGTCAGGCTCGCGCTGACCGCCGTCGTCGCCTTCCTCGTCTGCGCCGTGCTCGGCATGTGGGTGCCCACCATGCAGACGCTGGCGCTGATGGTCATCGCGGTCCTGGCGTCGGTCGCTCTCGGTGCGGTCCTCGGCCTGGCCGCCGGGCTGTCGGACCGCGTCTTCCGCATCCTTCGACCGGTGCTCGACACCATGCAGGTCATGCCGGCCTTCGCGTATCTGCTGCCGGTGGTCCTCGTGTTCGGCATCGGTGTCCCCGCCGCCGTCCTCGCGACGGTCGTCTACGCGGCGCCGCCGATGGCCCGGCTGACGGCTCTCGGACTGCGCGACGCCGACGCGGGAGTGATGGAGGCGTCGGCCTCGCTCGGCGCCACGGGACGGCAACGGCTGCTCACCGCGCGCCTTCCGCTGGCGCGCCGGGAACTGCTGCTCGGCCTCAACCAGACGATCATGATGGCTCTCTCGATGGCCGTGATCGCCTCCGTGATCGGCGCCGGCGGCCTCGGTGACCGCGTCTACCAGGCGCTCGCGTCCGTGGACGTCGGCGCCGCACTCGCGGCCGGGATCCCGATCGTGCTGCTCGCCGTGGTGCTCGACCGGGTGACCGCCGCGGCCGGCAACCGCATCGGCGCGGCGCCGCGCGCCCGATCCGCCCGGCTCGGCTGGGCCCTCGTCGCGGCCGGCACCGTCGTCGCCGCCGTCGTGGCACGCCTGGTCTCCGGGACGGGCTGGCCGGACGGATGGACAGCCGACATCGCCCGTCCCGTCAACAAGGCCGTCGGCTGGATGACCGACCACCTCTACTCCGGTGTGCCCGTGATCGGGGGCACCGCGGACTGGGCCGGACGGTTCACCACCTGGGTCCTGGACCCGGTGCGCGACGGACTGCAGTGGCTGCCCTGGTGGGCGGTGCTCCTGCTGATCGCCGTGCTCGCCCTGCTGATCGGTACCTGGCGCACCATGCTGACCGCCGTCCTCGCGATGGCCGCGATCGGTGTCCTCGACGTGTGGGACCCGGCGCTCGACACGCTGTCCCAGGTGCTGGCCGGTGTCGCGGTGACACTGGTGGCCGGTTTCGCGGTCGGGATCGCCGCCTCCCGCAGCGAACGTGTGGAACGGCTGCTGCGGCCGGTGCTGGACGTGTTCCAGACGATGCCGCAGTTCGTCTACCTCATCCCGGTCGTCGCCCTGTTCGGCGTCGGCCGCGCACCGGCGGTGGCCGCCGCCGTCATCTACGCGCTGCCCGCCGTCGTACGCATCACCACACAGGGCATGAACGGCGTCGATCCCGTCACCATGGAGTCCTCGCGCTCACTCGGCGCGACGGGCGTCCAGCAACTGCTCAAGGTCCAGCTGCCGCTGGCCCGCCCGGCGCTGCTCCTCGCCGTCAACCAGGGCGTCGTCCTGGTCCTGGCCGTCGTCGTGATCGGCGGTCTGGTCGGCGGAGGTTCGCTCGGCTACTCCGCCGTGTTCGGCCTCGCGCAGGGTGACCTGGCGACCGGTCTGGTGGCCGGTGCCGCGATCGTCCTCCTCGGCCTGATGCTCGACCGGGTCACCCAGCCGACCCGGCGCCGTTCCGGAAAGGGGGCCTGACATGGCTCGTACGCGAACCCCTCTTGTCGCGCTCGCATCGGCCACGGCCCTGATCGCCGTGGCCGGCTGCGGCGCGGCGGACATGACGCAGCAGGCCTCCCCGTTCGCCAACGCGCGGGGCGCGAAGACCGTGACGCTGTCCGTGCAGTCGTGGGTGGGTGCCCAGGCCAATGTCGCCGTGGCCGAGTACCTCCTCGAACACGAGCTGGGCTACCGGGTGGACACCGTACAGATCGACGAGGTGCCGGCCTGGGACGCCCTCAGCCAGGGCCGGGTGGACGCGATCCTGGAGGACTGGGGCCACCCGGACCAGGAGGCCCGGTACGTCCAGGACAAGAAGACGATCCGTCCCGGCGGTGATCTCGGGGTCACCGGTCACATCGGCTGGTTCGTGCCGACGTACTTCGCCAAGGCGCATCCCGACGTCACCGACTGGCACAACCTCGACAAGTACGCCGACAGCTTCCGCACGGCGGAGAGCGGCGGCAAGGGCCAGCTGCTGGACGGTTCGCCGTCCTACGTCACAAACGACAAGGCCCTCGTGCAGAATCTCGGCCTGGACTACCAGGTCGTGTTCTCGGGGTCCGAGGCGGCGCAGATCACCCAGATCAAGCAGTTCGCCAAGGGGAAGAAGCCGTTCCTCACCTACTGGTACAAGCCGCAGTGGCTGTTCGAGCAGGTGCCGATGACGGAGGTGAAGCTTCCGGCGTACAAGGAGGGCTGCGATGCCGAGCCCGAGAAAGTGGCGTGCGCCTATCCGCACACGCCGCTGAAGAAGTACCTCAACGCGCGCTTCGCCGGCGCCGGCGGCAAGGCGGCCTCGTTCCTCAAGAACTTCTCCTGGGGTACGGAGGACCAGAACAAGGTCGCCCTGATGATCGCCGATCAGAAGATGTCGCCCCAGGACGCGGCCAGGAAGTGGGTGGACGCGAACGAGGAGAAGTGGCGGGCCTGGATCCCAGGGTGACGGCCTGAGGGGTGCTGTCCCGGCCACGGCCGGAGCTGCACCCCTCGTCGCCGGTCAGCCGCACTCCGTCCCGTTGAGGGTGAAGGAGGACGGCGCCTGCGCCGGCGCACCGGCGGCCTGGAATCCGAAGGAGACGGTGCCGCCCGCCGGGATTCCCGCGTTGTGGGTGGCGTTCTTCACCGTGACGCGGGAGCCGGTCTGGGTCGCGGTCGCGTTCCAGGCGTTGGTGACCGTCTCGGCCCCGCCGAAGGCGAAGCCCAGCTGCCAGCCGTCGACCGGATCCGTGCCGGTGTTCCGGACCGTCACATCGGCCGTGAACCCGCTGCCCCAGGACTGGCTCACCCGGTACGTGACCGCGCAGGAGCCGGCCGGACCTGGTGTGTCGGTCGGATCGGGCGTCGGGGTCGGATCGGGGGTCTGTTCCGGGTCCGTGCCGTCGGGCGCGCTCCCCCACTGCGGTGCCGTTCCCTCCAGCAGCACCATGTGCGGTGCGTCCACCGGGGTGGTGCCGGGGGTCGTGGCCGACGAGGGGTAGGACCAGTCGTTCGCCGGATCCCAGGCTCCGGCCGAGGTGATGCGGAACTGCACCTCCTTGCGGTACGCGGACTGGCCGGCGGGCGCGATGTCCGTACCGGAGCAGTCCACCGTCACGTAGTAGACGTCGCCCGCCTCGTGCGTGGGGCCGGTCACCTCACCGCACTGGTTGTAGTTGGTGGTGAAGCTGATCTGCCCGGGTGTGACGCCGGGCTCCAGCGTGAAGTAGTAACGCACGGACGCGTCCGTGAGTGCTCGCGCCGGCCATGCGGACTTGTTGACCAGATACGCCTTGATCTCGGTGAAGTTGCCGCCCGCCGCGTTGACCGAAGCCTGGACCGACATCTCGGGCCCGTCCGGTGTCTCCTGCTGCGGGAAGTCTGCGAGCGGGGCGCCACCGTACTCGCCGTAGAGCCGGGCCAGCGCGCCGGTGAAAGCCGCGTTGTAGTCGGTGGCGACCTCGTTGTTCACGTAGTTGGAGCGGTCGTCGGTGTACGTGTCGTCCGCCGCGCTCGGCCCGCCGACCAGTGCTCCGTACAGGGTGTGCCGGCTCTCCACAGGGTTGTTCATCTGGTCGGTCCAGGACCCATGGGCGGTGCGGTGGTGCGGCTTGGTCGGCGGGTTGCTGCCGAAGCCGACCACGTAACTCGACTTGCGCGGGTTGTCGCCGAGCGCGTAGTCGATCTGGCGGACGGCGAAGTCGTGGTAGCGGGCCTTGCGCGTGGTGTCGGTCAGCCAGTCCGAGTAGCTCAGCGCCACGAAAGCGGTGTTCGCCGCGTACCGCAGTGATCCCCAGCTGTCCAGGACGGCCTGTCCGCCGGGCGAGTAGGCCACCCGCTGTCCGTTGACGCCGACCGTCCACCAGTCGAGCCAGCGGTTCGCGTCGTCGACGTACTTCTGCTTGCCCGTCAACTGCGCGAGCAGCACGTACGCACCATAGGAACTGTCGTCCCAGGAGAGCGTCCAGCGGTAGGACCGTGTGCTGCTCTGCGGCTCGGTCGAGAGATTGTCGTAGGACGACTCCGCCTTGGCGAGGTACGAGGCGTCGCCCGTGGCCTTGTACAGCCAGATCGCACCCCAGACCAGCTCGTCGTTGTACCCGCTCCAGGAGTTGTAGTACGCCTGCGCGTCGGTGATGCAGTCGCTGTACTTGCCGCGGTAGGTGTCGGCGAACGTGTACAGCTGCTTCGCGTGGGCGATCAGCTTCGCGGCGTACGCCGGGTCGCTGTCGGCGAACACCATCGACGAGGAGGCGAGGGCCGCGGCCGTCTGACCGGCCAGGTCGGTGCCGGGGCAGGAGGCGTCGATCCTGTAGGCGGGCCGCTTCATCGGCATCACCTCGGCCGGTCCCCACCATTTGTGGTCGTCCGCGCCGTTGCCCACCTGCCCGTAGAGGACGTTGGGTGACGGATGCGCCTTGAGGAAGTAGTCGTCGACGAAGCGGAGGTTGTTCCTCAGGTACGGAAGCTGGCCGGAGGCCGCGTAGGCGTCCTCCTGCTCGACACCGCCCCAGGCGAGCATCGTGGTGGAGAACGCCATGGGAAGTCCGAACTTGACGTGGTCGCCGGCGTCGTACCAGCCACCCGTGAGATCGAGACCGACGTCCTTGCCGTCGTCAAGGGCTGAATCTCCGCGCCAGGCGACCCGGTTGGTGCCGGGGAGCGTGCCCGACTGCTGCGCCTCGTAGAACAGCACCGACTTCTGCAGCGCCTCGCCGTAGTCGAAGGCCGGTGCGGCGGCCGCATTGCCGGAGAGCGAGAGCGGCAGCAGCAGCCCGGCACCGAGAGCGAGAGCCAGAGCGATGGCTCCGGGCCGGTTGGCGAGAGGGCCGCTGCCGGCCCGTCGGAGTCGTCTTCGCAGAGCGGTGAAAGTGAGCGAGCGCAACGGAACTTCCCCTTCCGTACGTCGGTGGGCGCGCCGGCACCGCGACTGCGTGGGAGCGCTCCCATAGGCGTTGCTCATGAAGCCAGCTACCGAGGGAGCCTGTCAACACTTCTGACAGGAACACCTCAGCAAGCGGGTCAGCCTACGGAAGGAGCAGCCGGAGCAGGTGCGCACACGCCGTCGCCTCGCCCGGGTGACGGGCGATCACCTCGTAGGCGCCCCGTTCGTACGCGCCGGTCTCCCACTCCCCGTCGGACGCCTGCCTCAGGAACAGGAAGTCGGTGGGGGTGGGGACCGGTTCATGGACCCCCTCGATGCGGTAGTAGCCGTCGGCCACGCCCGCGGCACGCAGTGCGCTGCGCAGCTCCAGGCGGTCCATGACGGCGTTACGCGCCCGCGGCGGTGAGGTAGTCGTGCTCCAGCAGCCACTTGACGTTCAGCCGCTGCCCCTGACCCGGGTCGAGGAAGACGGCGTCGAGCTTGATCTGCTGACCCCTGCCCGGCTGTTCGAACCACGGGGCGATGCTGCCCTGCCACACCCAGAAGGGCTTGGCGACCTTGTACACGCGGTAGTCGCACGCGACAGCCGTGTCCCGGGTGTTGAGGTTCTGCGGGGGCAGTGCGCGCTCCGCGTACGCGTCACCGGCCGGGGCCAGGTAGCCGCCGTACTCCGAACCGAAGCGGTCCAGGCGCTGACCGGGGCGGAGCTTCGTGGGCTCCTTGTCGATCTCGCCGTTCACCTCGCCGAAGCCGTCGTTCGGCGGGTACTTCCAGCTGCCGGAGTCGGCGGGCCCCTCCCAGTACTTCTTCAGGAAGGCCTCCGGGGAGAGGTCGCCGGTGCGCTTGTAGCCCTTGAGGAGGGGACCGACGGGGGCCAGCTTCCTGTTCGGCAGCCACTTCGGGCCGAGGCGTGCGTCGTCGCGGAACTCGCCAGTGCAGGGCTCGTGCCGGGCAGCGGCGCCCGCCGTCGGGTCCTGCGGCTTCGTGGCGGCGCCGGCGGCGGGGGCCGTGATCAGTCCGGCGGTGATGCCGAGCGCGGCGAATACGGTGCGCATGCGGTGCATTCAGAGGTCCCCTCAGGTACTGATGATCAAACGTGAGGTGACACAGGGTATCCGCATGATCACTCCAGGGATTCACGGCATGCCGTGCCGTACCCCGGAGGGGGACTTCTCGAGGTGTGGCCCTTGTGGCCCTTGTGGCTCTTGTGGCCGGTGTGGCCGGTGCAGCCCGTGTGGCGCGCGTCAGCCCGTCGCGGTGCCGCCGGCGTCCGCCGGAGGGGCTTCGTCGAGCGCGAACCAGGCCGTCTTGCCCTCGGGTTCGGGGCGCACACCCCACTGGTCGGCCAGGATGTCGAGCAGCATCAGCCCACGGCCCGACGAGGCGAGTTCACCGGGGGTCCGCTGATGGGGCAGTTCGTCGCCCCGGTCCATGACCTCGACGAGCAGCCGGCGGTGGCCGGCCTCGCCGGTGACGTACGCGTTGAGGGCGCCGTCCTGGTCGGTGTGGACGAGCACGTTGCCGAGGAGTTCGGTCGCCAGGAGCACCGCGGTGTCCACCTGGTCCGGCCGTGCCCAGTCGTGCAGCAGCGCCTTCAGCTGGGCCCGGGCTTCGGAGAGTCCCTCGCCCTGGTCCTGGCCCACGCTCAGCATCAGCCGGCGCCGGCTGACCTCGGCTCGCGCCTGTCCGGGGTCCCGGCGCAGGAGCAGGAGGGCGATGTCGTCGCCGTCCCGTACGGTGTCGCCCTCACGGGTCCCGGGCTCCGTGCTGAGGGCGGCCGCCATCAGCCGGTCGGCCATCCCCTCCAGGTCCTCGACGGGGCCCGGCGAGAACGCGTCGCGCACCCGGACCCAGCCGGTGTACATGTCGTGGCCGCCGTTCTCGATCAGCCCGTCCGTGCACAGCATGAGGACCTCGTCGTCGTGCAGACGCACGATGTCCACGGGGTAGTCCTCCTCGCCGGGCATCAGGCCGAGCGGCAGGCCGCCGCTGATGTGCTTGATCAGACAGGTGCCGTCCGGCGTGCGCAGGACGGGGTGCGGATGTCCGGCCCGTGCGATGTGCAGGTCGCCGGTGGACGGGTCGGCCTCGATGTAGAGGCAGGTGGCGAACCGGTCCTCGTCGAGGGTGGTCAGGAAGCGTGAGGCCCGCGCCAGTACGGCGTCCGGGCCGTGTCCCTCGGCGGCGTAGGCGTGCACGGCGGTACGCAGCTGGGCCATCAGCCCGGCGGCGTGCACATCGTGTCCCTGCACGTCGCCGATGACCAGGGCCAGTCGGCCGTTGGGCAGATCGATGCTGTCGTACCAGTCCCCGCCGACCATGAGTCCTCCCCCGGTCGGCACGTAGCGCGTGGCCACGCTCAGTCCGGTCAGGGCAGGACCGTCCGTGCGCATGCTGTGGCGCAGCCCCCGGGAGAGTTCCAGTTCGGCTCTGCTGGCCCGGGCTCGTTCGAGTACCTGGGCGATCATCCGTCCGGTCATGGTCAGCAGGGCACGCTCGGCGTCGGTGAACGCCACCGGCGCGCGGAAGGCGGTCAGCCAGACTCCGGTGATCCGCCCGGCGGTCACGAGCGGGACGAAGGCCCACGCCGCGCGGCTCTTACGGGCGGACGAGTGCCAGGTGGTGGGGAAGCGGCGCTGGTACTCCTCCTGAGAGGCGAGGTAGACGGCCCGGCCTGTTCTGGCCACCTCTGCGGCCGGGTAGCCGGTCGTCATCGGCATCCGGAACCCGCGATCCGCTCCCCCGGGGCTGAATCCGTACTGTCCCAGAGAGCTCAGCGTTCCCTCGCCGATACCGAACACACACTGGCCGTCCAGCGGAAAATCGGGGGCGTACAGCGCGGCCACGAGTTTCAGCGCCTCGTCGACGGAGTCGGCCTCGGCGACGGCGTGCCCCGCCGAGAGCAGCCGGGAGTCCCGGCGCCTGACCTCGTCCTCCGCCCCTTCGGCCCGCCTCTGCCGGTCCATGGGGCCCGGGCGGGGAGCCTCCATGCGGTTCAGGGCATCGATCTGGGACAGCTCGGCCTCGCCCTCCTCCGGCGGCGGCTCACGCCGTTCACCACCCATCCGGCATCCCTTCGTCCCGATGTCGTCGCCGACTGTTCGTCCCATGCTCCGACGGGAGAGCCGGGTCCGCAGTGCGAGACGTCATGACAACGGCGGGGCACGGGGTGCCGTGCCCCGCCGTGACGCGGGAGATCAGGGAGTCGGGAGGGGAATGCTGCCGGAGGCCGGGGCGCCTTCGCCGCGTCGAGGACGGGGTGCGTCCGCCGTGGATCGCCGCGGGCCCCGGGGACGGCATCGCCCCCGCAGCTACCGGTACGCGGCCGCCCTGCGGACGTCACTGAAGTCGATGGCCCGGTCGGCCTCGCGCAGCGTCTCCTCAGCCACCCGGCGCACCTCTGCCGGCACATCCCCGTGTTCTTCCACGAGTCCGGCGTAGATCGGTGCCTCGGTACTGTCTGTGAAACTCACGTCGCACTGCCTCAATCGGTTGTGTTTGCCATCGTTCGGCCGGAAACAGGGGCCGATTCTACGTGGTCGGTTTGCGCCGCCGCAGACGGCACCGAGGATTGGGCGTCCACCCGGCCGACCTGCGCACTTGTCGGAGAAATTGATCTTCGGAGCCGCTCCTGGGCCGCCCCGGCGGGGAAAGCGGTTGACCTCAAGTCCGCTTGAGCTCATAGCGTTCTCCCTGCGCCCCGGTCCTTGTCCGGCCACCGGGAGCCGCCTAGACCTTTTCGCACCCCGGAGGCACCGCATGAGTATGGAAGTCACCGCTTGGTCATCGCTGCACAGCGCGATGAACGCCCAACAGGACCGCAGACCGTTCTCGCGGGCCACCGTCCGCCGGATCGCCGACTTCGCCCGGCCGCGCCGCCGGGAGCTCTACCGCTTCCTGTTGCTGAGCGTCGTCATGGCGTTGCTGGCGGTGGCCACACCGGTGCTGGCCGGCCGGGTGGTCGACGCGATCGTGCAGGGCAGGGAGAACGGCACGGTCACGCGGATCGCGCTGCTGATCGCCGTGATCGCGGTGGCGGAGGCGGGGCTCGGTCTGCTGACCCGTCGGCTGTCGGCGACGCTCGGCGAGGGCCTGATCCTGGACCTGCGTACGGCCGTGTTCGACCATGTCCAGCGGATGCCGGTCGCCTTCTTCACCCGGACCCGGACCGGCGCGCTGGTGAGCCGGCTGAACAACGACGTGATCGGGGCGCAGCGGGCGTTCAGCAACACCCTTTCCGGGGTGGTGTCCAATCTGGTGACCCTGCTGCTGACGCTCACGGTGATGCTGACCATCTCCTGGCAGATCACCCTGCTCGCGCTCGTCCTGCTTCCGGTGTTCGTCGTGCCCGCCCGCCGGATGGGCTCCCGCATGGCACGGATGCAGCGGGAGGCGGCCGCGCACAACGCGGCCATGGGCACGCAGATGACCGAGCGCTTCTCGGCCCCCGGCGCCACACTCGTCAAGCTGTTCGGCCGCCCGGATGACGAGTCCGCCGAGTTCGCCGCCCGTGCGAGCCGGGTGCGTGACATCGGCATCCGTACGGCCATGGCGCAGTCCACGTTCATCACGGCGCTCACCCTCGTCTCCGCGCTGGCGCTGGCGCTCGTCTACGGACTGGGCGGCTACTACGCGCTGCGCGGCAGCCTGGAGCCGGGCGCGGTCGTGGCCCTGGCCCTGCTGCTGACCCGGCTGTATGCCCCGCTGACGGCGCTGGCCGGTGCCCGGGTCGAGGTGATGAGCGCCCTGGTGAGCTTCGAGCGGGTCTTCGAGATCCTCGACCTGAAGCCCCTGATCTCTGAGAAGCCGGATGCGCGCAAGGTGCCGGAGGGGCCGGTGTCCGTGGAGTTCGACGGTGTCTCGTTCGGGTATCCGTCGGCCGACAAGGTCTCGCTCGCCTCACTCGAAGAGGTCGCGACCCTCGACTCCCGCGGGGGTACGGAGGTCCTGCACAAGGTCTCCTTCCGTGCCGAGCCCGGCCGGATGGTGGCCCTGGTCGGCTCGTCCGGCGCCGGCAAGTCGACGATCGCGCAATTGCTGCCCCGGCTGTACGACGCCGATTCGGGAGCCGTGCGGCTGGGTGGCGTCGATGTGCGTGATCTGACCGCCGAGTCGATCCGCGAGACGCTCGGGATGGTCACCCAGGACGGTCACCTCTTCCACGAGTCGGTCCGTGCCAATCTGACCCTGGCCAGGCCCGGGGCGACCGAGGACGAGATCTGGGACGCGCTGCGGCGCTCCCGGCTCGACGGGCTGGTGGCCTCCCTGCCCGACGGGCTCGACACGGTGGTGGGCGAGCGCGGTTACCGGCTCTCCGGCGGTGAGCGTCAGAGGCTGACGATCGCCCGGCTGCTGCTGGCCCGCCAGCGTGTGGTGATTCTCGACGAGGCGACCGCGCACCTCGACTCCACGTCGGAGGCGGCGGTGCAGGAGGCCCTGGCGGAGGCGCTGGACGGGCGTACTGCCGTGGTGATCGCGCACCGGCTGTCGACCGTGCGCGCCGCCGACCTGATCCTCGTCGTCGAGGAGGGCCGGGTGATCGAGCGCGGGACCCACACCGAGCTGCTGGCCGCGGGCGGCCGGTACGAGGAGCTGTACCGGACACAGTTCGAGTCGCCGCAGGCCGGGGAGGCGCAGTTCGAGTCGCCGCAGGCCGGGGAGACACAGGGAGCGCACGCCGAGTCCGTCTGATCCGGCACGGCCCGCGCACCGCGCGAGGAACGCCCCCGGTCCGTGCGAACCGGGGGCATTCCGTGTGTGTGTGTGGGGGGGGTGGACCGGGGGGCCCGGTCAGTCGGTGTCGGTCTTCTCGGCGGTGACGGAGCCGGTGGCCGCGTCGACGTCGAGCGTGGTCTCGTTCCAGCTCTTGTCCACGACGTCCACCGACCAGACGAGAACGTTCTTGTCGTTCTCGTCCAGGTCCAGGGACGTGACCGTGCCCTTCTTCTTGTCCGTGGCCGCCTTGGCCGCCTGCTGCGGGGTCTGCTTGGCCTTGGCGATCCAGTCGGCCGTGCGGCTCATCTCCTGGGCGTCCTGACCGGAGTCCTTGGTGGACTTGACGACCTTGCCGGAGATTGCGTCGATGCGCACGGTGTGCTCGGTTCCGTCCTTCACGGCGACCGTGGCGACCCATTCCGGGCCGGTGGCGGCCGGTGAGGCGCTCGCACCGCTGGGCGAGGCGCCGGTGGCCGTCGGGGAGGCGCTCGCGCTCCCGGACGGCGAGGCGCTGTTGCCCGACGGCGAGGCGCTCGCCGAGGGCGACGCGCTCTCCCGGTCGGTGTCGTCGTCCGACTTGCCCGGACCGCGCAGGTCGAGCTCGATCACCTTGCCGCCGCTGACGGCGCCCTCGGCCGTCGTGACGGCCTTGTCGACGGTGATCTTGGTTTCGTCCAGGAGCTTCTTGCGGTCCTTCTGGTCCTTGGTCATCGAGGCGGTGGGGGACGCGCTCGTGCTCGCGCTGTACGAGGGCGTGGTGGTCCGCTCCGGGACGGCCCGCGCGGCTTCCGAGGTGGCGGTGCCGGTCGAGGTGTCACCGCTGCCCTGGCCACAGCCGGTGAGCAGGGCCGCGGCCAGCAGGACGCCGGCGGCGCCGGCGGCGCGCAGGCGCTGGGTGCGGAGGAATCCGGTGTTCTTCGGTGGGGAGTCACATGTCATGCCCGGATACTTAACCGCGCGGCCGGTCCGGCATGACGTGCCACCGCCCGGTGTCACCCGATCACCGGAGAACCTGTCTCAGACCTGCGTGTCCTCGGGGATGCTCACCAGCCACCGGGTCGCGCGGCGGGGCCTCAGGTACAGGGCCCAGTAGAGCGTGGCGACGGCGGTGATCCCGCCGGTCCAGAGCAGGTACTCGGTCTCCTGCTGGGTCAGGATGTACGCGAGGACGAGGATGAGCAGCACCGGGATCGCGGGCCAGAGCGGCATACGCCAGGCGGGTGCGTCGCGGTGGGAGCCACGGCGGCAGAACAGCGCCGCGACGGCCACCAGCAGGTACATGGCGGTGACGGAGACGCCGGTCACTCCGTACAGGGTGTCGAGGTTGACGAAGCAGAGAGCAGCTCCCGGGATGCCGACGAGCAGCGTCGCCACCCACGGCGAGCCGAACCGGCCGAGCCGGGAGAGGGCCTTGTTGACCGGGGCGGGCCACGCCTTGTCGCGGGCGGAGGCGAACAGCACCCGGGAGTTCTGGATGACCATGACGATGCCGGCGTTGATGATGGCGAGGGCGACGCAGAGGCTGACGAACGTGCCGACGGCCGAGTTGGACCACGCCTCGACCATGCCGCTCAGGTCGCCCGAGGTCAGGGCCGCGAGGTCGGGGGCGCCCATCGTGATGGCTATGACGGGAACGAGGATGACGGCCGTCGAGATGGCGAGCGTGGCCAGGACCGTACGGGCAACGTTGCGCCGCGGGTCCTCCAGCTCCTCCGAGAGGTAGACGGCCGTGGAGAAGCCCTGCGTGATGAAGAGGGCGATGGCGAGCCCGGAGACGACCATCATGGCGGTGACGGTCGAGCTCGTGCCGCCCGGCACCGCGACGGAACCGTGCACCAGCGCGGAGGCGCCCCGCTCGGAGTGGGCGAACCCGAGAATGGCGACGACACCGGCGGCGATCACTTCCAGCACCAGGAAGATGCCGGTGATCCAGGCGTTGGCACGCAGGTCGAGGAGGCCCGCGAGGGTGGCCAGCAGCATGACGGCCGCTCCGGCGAGGGAGGCGGGGATGTGCACGAGGGGTGCGAGGTAGTCGGCGGTCCCCATGGCGATGACCGGGGGCACGATCATGACGACGAGCAGGGAGAGCACGAAGACGAGCCACCCCGCGAGCCGGCCCGCCATCGTGGACACCATGGCGTACTCGCCACCGGCGCTGGGGATGAGCGTGCCCAGTTCCGAGTAACAGAAGGCGACCGCGATACAGAGCAGCGAGCCGATCGCGATGGTGAGCGCGGTGTACGTACCGAGGCCGGCGAACAGGTCCGGCACCACTACGAAGAGGGTGGAGGCGGGAGTCACGCAGGAGAGCGTGAGCAGGGTCCCCCCGACGACGCCGATGGAACGCTTGAGCTTCTGCGGGGTGGGTCCGGTCGCGGGGGCGAGTGCCTGTGGAGCGCTGAGCGTGTCGGTCATCGAGTCGGGTTCCGATCAACAGGTGCGATGTCTGAGCGTGGGAGCGGTATCGCCTCCGGACGAGGTGTGATGGATGGTTCCGGTGCTCCCAGCGCGTCATGCAATACCGACGCGTTCCGCAGGTCAATAGCAGTTTTCCTTCGGAATTCGTTGCCTGGAGATCATCGGTCAACGATTTGCCGCCAAGATTGCGTCGGGGCAACGGGATCGGCCGCTGCGGGAACCGCAGTGCGGGCGCTCGAAAAGTTTCGTTCAAATCCACCCGCCGTTCGCCGGTGGGCCCGGTGGTCACGGCCCTACGGACCGTGCGGTTCCGGGACTTGTCGCCCGTGGGTCGCGATACGCCGGCTTTGGTGCGAGCCTGGATGCATGACTTGGGCGTCCTGGACGACACGCGGAGTTTACTCGGGGCACGGCGGCGTGCTCACCGAGGAGGTCGGGCCGCTGTCCGGCGACCTGACCGTCCACACCACGTGGGCCGAGGGCATGGCGCAGATCACTGTGCAGTACACCGATGCGGCCGACTGGTTCACGATGGCGGGCAGCCCCGTGCCCTGCCCGTCGGAGGAGGCCAGCCGGTCGCTGCACGAGGCCGCGGTGGAGGCCGTCCGGCAGGGTGCGGCGGCCACGGTCCCACAGCCCGGCCCGGACCGGACGGCGGGGGAAGCCGCCGCCGAGTAGCCCAGCGCGACGCACACGTCCGGGGGCCCGTACGCAACCGCGTACGGGCCCCCGGACGTGTGGACGGCGCGAGGGTCAGCCGGCCTTCTTCACGAACTCCGTCGTGTACGTCTTGGAGAGGTCGACGTCGGCGTTCTGCAGGTTGGGGTTGAAAGCCTTGAGGACCCGCTCGACGGTGGCCGGCCCGTCCGGGGGCATCACGCCATCCGTGGTGAACATGGGCAGGGTGCTCTTGATGGACTGGGCGTAGAGAGCGGCGCCTCCGCCCTGCGCGTAGTCGGCCGGCATCTTGGCGGCGATCTCGTCCGCGCTGTGGGACGACATCCACTTGAGGGTCTTCACGAAGGCGTTCGCCAGCTTCTGCACGGTCTTCTTGTGGCTGTTGACCCACTCGGTCTGCATGTAGAGGCTCGAGGACGGATAGAGCCCGCCGAGAGCCTGCTTGGAGCCCTCCGGTGTCCGCATGTCGATGAGGATGCGGCCCAGCTTCTTGTCCAGGATGGTGGCCACGGTCGGATCCGTGGTCATGCCGCCCTGGATGGAACCCTGCTGGAGCGCGGAGATGAAGGTCTGCCCGGCGCCGACCGCGACGGGGGTGAACTCGCTGGTCTTCACACCGTTGTTCACGGCAAGGTACTTCGTCAGGAAGTCGGTGGACGAGCCAAGGCCCGTGACGCCGAGCTTCTTGCCCTTGAAGTCCTTCGCCGACCTGATGTCGCCCGCGGCCTGGTTGGAGACGATCTCGACCTCGCCGGGCGCCTGGGAGAACTGGACCACGGACTCGACCTGTTTGCCCTTCACCTGGAGGTCGAGGGTGTGGTCGTAGAAGCCCACGGTGCCCTGTACGTCGCCGGAGACCAGGGCGGTCTCCGCCTGGACGCCGGCAGGTTCGGTCAGCAGCTGGACCGACACCCCCTCGTCCTTGAAGTAGCCGAGTCGCTCGGTGAGCATCGCGGGCAGGTAGATGACCTTGTCCAGGCCGCCCACCATGATCTTGACCCTGTCGTTCTTGTCACCGGAGGCGGAGGTGGAGTCGCCTCCGCAGGCGGTCAGGCTCGCCGCGGCGAGCACTCCGGCGACGGCGAGTGCCGGGATCCGGGGGGACATACGCATCTGGTTCACGTCCTTGTGAAGAGGAGTCGCTGGAGAAAAAGCGAAGGAGTGGAGGAGCGGTCCGGCACGGGTCAGCGTGCGGTGTCGGCGTCGGCCGGCTTCCAGCGGAAGAGCCGCTTCTCCAGGAAGGTCAGCAGCCCTTCGGCGAGCAGCGCGACGATCGCGAGGATGACCATCGCGGCGTAGACACCGGCCGAGTTGAAGGTCCCCTGTGAGGCGGCGACCAGCAGGCCGAGCCCCTTGGTCGCTCCGATGTACTCCCCGACGATGGCGCCGATCAGGGCGAACCCGAAGCTGACGTGCAGGCTGGTGAAGATCCACGAGGTGGCCGAGGGGATGACCACCTGAAGCGTCACCTGACGGTTACTGGCGCCCAGGATGCGGGAGTTGGCGACGAGATTACGGTCGACCTCCCTCGCCCCCTGGAAGGCGTTGAAGAAGACGGGGAAGAACACCAGGACCACCGCGGAGGCGACCTTGGACGCCGGACCCAGGCCGAACCAGATCAGGAATATCGGGGCGAGCACGATCCGGGGCAGTGCGTTGAGCACCTTGATGTACGGGCCGAGCACATCGGCGGCGAAGCGGACGCGGCCGAGCGCGATGCCGAGCAGAACGCCGGCGATCACCCCGATGACCCAGCCGAGCAGCGCCTCGTACAGCGTGTACCAGATCTGTTCCCACAGGGAGCCCTGGGCGGTGCCGTCCGTCACCCAGATCCGGATCTGGTCCCAGATCTTCGAGGGCATCGAGAAGTTGAACGGATCGATGACGGCGGTCCTGGCCAGCCACTCCCACAGCCCGACGACCGCGACGAGTACGGCGATCCGGCTGCCCAGCACCAGCATCCGGCGGTTGCGGGCGGCCCGGGCCCTGGCGGCGGTCCGCCCGGTCCCCGCGGCGGCGGGCTTCACGGTGACGGTCTCAGGCAGCATCTGCGGCGCCCCTCTCACGCGTGATGCGGACCTCTTCGCCCAGCGAGGACCAGATCTCGCGGTAGATGTCCAGGAACCTCGGCTCCAGCCGCACCTGTTCGACCTTGCGCGGGCGCGGCAGCCCGATCTCGAAGACCTCCTTGACGGTGGCCGGGCCCGCAGTCATCACGACGACCTTGTCGGCCAGGGCGATGGACTCCTCCAGGTCGTGGGTGACGAAGACGACGGAGGCGCCGGTGCCCGCCCACAGCTCCAGGAGTTCGTCGGACATCAGGGCCCGGGTCTGCACGTCGAGGGCCGAGAACGGCTCGTCCATCAGCAGGATCTCCGGGTCGTTGACGAACGTGGCCGCGAGGGCGACCCGCTTGCGCTGTCCGCCGGAGAGCTGGTGCGGATAGCGGTCCTCGAACGAGGTCAGGCCTACCTTCGCCAGCCAGGCCCGAGCACGCTCCTTCGCCTCGGTCTTCGGCACGCCCCGGAAGCGGGGTCCTGCCATGACGTTGGACAGGACGGTCCGCCAGGGGAAGACCGCGTCCTGCTGGAAGACGAAGCCGACCTTGTCGCCGATGCCGCTCACCGGCCGGCCGGCGACCAGTACCTCGCCCTCGGTGGGCTCCTCCAGCCCGCTGATCAGGGTCAGGGTGGTCGACTTGCCGCATCCGGTCGGTCCGACCACGGCGACGAACTCGCCCCTGCCGATCGTCAGATCCAGATCCCGTACGGCGGTGTGGAGCGCCCCCGACGGAGTCCGGAACGCTTTGCTCGCCCCCCGCAGCTCGATGGCGGGGCTCGTTTCGCTGTTCATGGGGCGGGACGCTAGGGGCGGTGCGGCACGGGCGGGAGCCTTGCGCCCACAACTGCGGGTTGTGCCCGTAACCCGTGGTTCTGCCCATTGTGCTCACACCCTTACAACGAAGCGGAGCCGGGGGCTAGGCAGCAGGGGCGGGGGCGTTTACGTTGCGTGCACACGGAACGAATCGGAGCACCGGATTCGAGGGCGGCGAAACGGCAGAGGGGCGACGGCATGCGGATCCACTGGCCCCGTCGTGTCTTCGCACAGGTCCTGCTCACCCAGGTCGCCATCACCGCGGGCGTGGTCATGCTCGTCACCGGGCTCTTCCTGGCCCCCCTCAGTCACGAGCTGGACAACCAGGCGATGCGCCGGGCCCTGTCCATCGCCCAGACCACCGCCGCCGAACCCGGACTGGTGGACAAGCTGCTGAACACCGAGCCCAGTCCGTCCGGGCCCGTGCAGGCCGAGGCGGAGCAGATCCGGCGGGCCACCGGGGCGTTGTACATCGTGGTGATGGACACCCGGGGGGTCCGCTGGTCGCACACCGAGACCGACCGGATCAGCCGGCATGTGTCGACCGATCCGAGCACGGCGCTGTCCGGGCGCGAGATCATGCAGATCGACATCGGCACCCTGGGCCGCTCGGCCCGCGCCAAGGTTCCGCTGCGCGACCGGCACGGCACGGTGGTCGGGGCGGTCTCGGTGGGCATCGCCTACAAGAGTGTCCGGCAGGGGCTGCTGGGCACCATTCCGGCTCTTCTGCAGTACGCGGGTGCCGCACTGGCCGTCGGGGTCCTGGCGGCCCTCGCCGTCTCGCGTCGGCTGCAGCGCAACACCCACGGTCTCGCCTTCGCCGACATCTCCGCGCTTCTGGACGAGCGTGAGGCCATGCTGCACAGCATTCGCGAGGCCGTACTGGCACTGGACGCCCGGGGCCGGATCCGGCTGCTCAACGACGAGGCGCAGCGGCTGCTGGACCTGACCCCGGAGGCGGTCGGGCGGCCCCTGGGCGAGGTGCTGGCTCCGGGCCGTACGGCGGAGGTGCTGGCGGGGCGGGTGGACGGGGCGAATCTCCTCACGGTGTGCCGGGGGCGGGTCCTGATCGCCAACCGCATGCCGACGGGGGACGGCGGTGCGGTCGTGACGCTGCGCGACCGCACCGAACTCGAACTGCTGGGCCGTGAACTGGACTCCACACACGGTCTGCTCGACGCGCTCCGGGCCCAGGACCACGAGCACGCGAATCGGCTGCACACCCTGCTGGGTCTGCTGGAGCTCGGCCGGCACGCGGCCGCGGTCGAGTTCGTCACCGAGGTGGCGGACGGGCGCCGCGCCTCGGCCGAGCAGATCGCCGAGCGGGTCAGCGACCCCCTGCTGTCGGCTCTGCTGGTGGGCAAGTCGTCGGTCGCCGCCGAACGCGGCGCGTCCCTGCGCATCTCCCCCGCCACCCGGCTGCCCGATGTCGTGGTGGACCCGCGCGATCTGGTGACGGTGCTGGGCAATCTCATCGACAACGCCCTGGACGTCGCCACGCTGGTCGAGGTGGAACTCCTCGCCGAGGGCGCCGACGCGGTGCTGCGGGTCAGCGACAACGGCCCCGGGGTGCCGGTCGCGATGCGGGACCGGATCTTCACTGAGGGCTGGTCCACCAAGGAGCCCGCGTCGCACCGGGAGCGTGGCCTCGGACTGGCGCTGGTGCGCCGCCTCGCCGAGCGGTACGGCGGCGCGGCCCGGATCACGGCCCGGGCCGGTGGCGGTGCGGTCTTCACCGTGGTGCTGCCCGAGGCGCTCGCCGTACGGCAGCTGAGCGAAGTGGGAGAGTCGCAGTGATCGATGTTCTGGTGGTGGACGACGACTTCCGTGTGGCGGAGATCAACGCGGCGTACGTGGCCAAGGTGCCCGGGTTCCGTGTGGTCACCCGCGCGCACACGGCCGCGCAGGCCCTGTCCGTGCTCGACCGCGAGCATGTGGACCTGATCCTGCTCGATCACTATCTGCCGGACCGGACGGGCCTGACGCTCGTGCGTGAGCTGCACCGGCTCGGTCACCCGGCCGACGTGATCATGGTGACGGCCGCCCGCGATGTCGTGACCGTACGGACGGCGATGCGGTACGGGGCACTGCAGTATCTGGTCAAGCCGTTCAGCTTCGCAGGTCTGCGTTCCAAGCTGGAGAGTTATGCGACGCTGCGCCGCACGCTGGAGGGGGTGGAGAGCCGCCGGGGCGAGGCCGGGCAGGAGCAGGTCGACCAGATCTTCGGGGCCCTGCGCACCACGGAGTCCGTGCCGGGGGCCGGACTGCCCAAGGGGCATTCGGCACCCACCGCGGACGTGATCCGCCAGGTGCTGTCGGCGGCCGGTGAACCGCTGTCGGCGCACGAGGTGGCGGCCAGGGCGGGCCTGAGCCGCTCGACCGCCCATCGCTATCTCAAGTACCTGGAGGGGGCGGGCCGGATCAGCCTCAGCCTGAAGTACGGCGACACCGGCCGGCCCGAGCACCGCTATGCCTGGGCCGCGGCCGGCTGAGCGTACGTGAGCGCGGTGCCGTCCGGTGCCTCAACGCCGCCCGCCGGTACGGCGGTCGAGCATCTCCCGCCTGATCGCTGCCGCCGTGCTCCTGGCCCGGTCCGAGGGTGCCCTGCCGTCGGCCTGGGCCGGCACGAAGCGGTGCAGGGGGCTCGCGCAGCGCGGACACGGGGAGTCGGTGGTGATCAGCCGGCCGTCCTCGCACCTCGGATCGGCGCAGAGTCCCGGCCTGAGCAGTTGTTCGGCAATTTCGAAGGGCTGCCGCCTGCGCCCTTCGTCGTCCTTCTCCTGGAGCGTGTGGGACCACCGGGAGTTCCACCGCCGCTCGACCCGGTCCAGGAGCTGGTCGGGGCTGCGCCGTCCCAGTTCCCGCCGGATCAGGGCGACGAGTTCGTTCGGGTAGCGGCCGCCGAACGCGCGCATGAGCGGCGGCGGCAGCGCGTGCAGGAGATAGCCGATCGGATCGGCTGCCGGCCGCTGCCATCGCGGGCACTGGCACTCGCCGTCGGCCGCGAGCAGCGCTCCGCATCGCCCGCACAGTCCTCGGCAGTCGCCGCAGAGCCCGTGGTCGAGACCGTCCAGATGCGGGGCGGGCGCCCGGCCGCACTCCCGGCAGCAGGACGCGCAGAGTCCGCAGAGGCGCTCGGCTCCGACTGCGGTCGTCCAGGGCCGCTGCTGGCACCGGCAGCAGCGGCTGCTCCTGCAGTGTTCGTGATGGACGGCGCCCGGATCGCGTCCAAAGGCAGGAAATGACATGGCTGCGCTCTCCGGGTCCCGGTTCGGTGCGACGCCCGGCAGTCGTTGCCACGCCGGGCGGGACCGCGGTCCGACCCGCCCGCGCCCCACCCGACCGTTTCACACCCGAATGCCAGGGACCCCCGATGGTACGCATCATGCGACCCGTTGACCGAAATGATCATGTTCGGTTCCGGCCGGGACCGTTCGTGCGCGTTCCCGGACCGCTGCTTGACCTTGCCGCCGGCGGCAGGGTTGCACGATCACGGCATGAACAGCAGCCCAGCAGCCTCCCTCAGCCGGATCGTCGTTGTCACCGGAGCCGGAACCGGCATCGGCCGCGCCACCGCGCACAGCTTCGCCGCCGAGGGGGCCACCGTGTTCGCCGTCGGCCGTCGCCCCGGACCGCTCGCGGAGACCGCTGCCGGAACGAGCGGATCGTGCCGCTGGTGGCCGACGTCACCGGCGCCGGGTAGCCCGAGCGCATCGTCCGGACCGCGCAGGAGACGTACGGCCGGCTCGATGTGCTGGTCAACAACGCCGCCGTGGTCCGTAGTGGCGCACTCGGCACCCTCTCCACCGCGATGATCGATCCGCAGATCGCCACCAACCTGGTCGCGCCCGTCCTGCTCTCCCAGGCCGCACTCCCCCTGCTGGAGGCCGCCGGCGGCCCATCGTCCGTCTCGCCTCCCCGGACGCCTCGTTCATCACCGGTGTGACTCTCCCGGTCGACGGTGGTGGCGTGACAGGAGTGAAGGCGGAGGTGGTGGGGGTGCTGATCGGTGAACTGGCCGAGGCGACCGGTACGACCGCACGTGCGTTGCGCCACTACGAGAGCGCGAAGCCACCGGTCCGGCCAGTGCGGTCTGTCTGGGCGGCGATCCGCCCTTCGAGGACGGCCAGCCGTTCGCGGCGGTGAGGGACCGGCTGGCCACGGCACTGCGGGCCCTGTCCGGTGACTCCGTCCCTCGTCAGGGCTTGATGCTGCTGACGACGTCCGCTGTGGCCGTGAGGCCCTCCTGGATGGTGGGGGCCATGCTCGTGCCCGCGAGGAAGAACCCGAGGAGGGCGCAGACCAGGGCGTGCGAGACCTTCAGTCCGCCGTTGCGGAGGAAGATCACCGCAAGAATCAGCAGGAGCAGCACCAGTGAGATCGAAATGGCCATGGCCAACCTCCTCCGCCGCGCCGGAATTGCGGCATTCGCCGTCAGTTTGGCGTAGCGGAGGAGCCATCCGGCGCACTGGCGTGTCCGCCAAACGGGTACGGCTGCGGCGCGTTGGCGGTGGGCCCTGCGGCTACCGCGCCTGCCGGTCGTGGGTACGGAGGAAGCGGGCGAGTGCCGCGAGGTCGTCGGTGTTGAGGTGGTCCACCCCGGCGGCCAGCAACTCGGCCCAGACCGCCTCGCGCTCGAGGCCCGGGACATCGGGCGTGGCCCAGAAGCGCACGCGCTGCCCCGCGCGGTGGGCGGCGGCGGTGATCGCGCGCAGCGCTTCCCGTTCGGCGGCCGGGACGGGGCCCGCACCGAGCCAGCTGAACGTCTCCGTCCAACTGCTGCTGATGAGAGGGATGAACGAGGCCGTGGCCGCGGTGCCGAGGTCGTCGAGCCTGCCGTCGTAGAAGGCGTACCGGGTGTGCTGCTCCTCCATCGGGGCGCGGGCGGCCCGGTCGCCGGAGATGACGGGGGTGACGGCTCCGGGCCGCACCCGGCCGTGCTGGAAGGAGGTCAGCATCTGCCGGTGGCGGCGGAGTTGGCGGTCGAGTTCCGCGTAGGCGGCGGCGCCGTCCGTCTTGATGTCGATCAGCAGTTGGACGGGGGTGCGGTCGCCGGGGAACACGGTCCCGTGGTTGGCCCGGACCCTGGCGAGGAGTGGATCGAGGTAGAGCGCGGAGAGGGTGCGGGCGGGGTCGAGGTCGGTGGCCTCGTGGGCGACGAGCAGTTCGCCGTCCACGAGGAAG
Organism: Streptomyces sp. NPDC050422; assembly: GCF_044458665.1. NCBI lineage: Bacteria > Bacillati > Actinomycetota > Actinomycetes > Kitasatosporales > Streptomycetaceae > Streptomyces > Streptomyces sp. NPDC050422. Next base: position 49,371 of record NZ_JBITIE010000022.1, on the reverse strand, counting down.
ATGTCGGCCTCGACACTGGTGAATCCCTGGGCCAGTGCGTCGTGGAGCGGGCGGGCGTGCAGATAGTCGTTGTGCGCGTGCGCCCGCAGCAGCGGCCGGGGGCCCCGGCCGTACGGGGCTTCGCTCGCGGTGGCCGTCCGAAGGGGTACGAAGGTGGCTGCGGCCGCGGTGGCCAGAGCGGTGGTGACGACGCGGCGGCGGGTGGGGAACGCCATGGAATCTCCCGGTTGCGAGGCGTGCCGGACGAGCGGACGCGACCGAGTATGGAAGCCTCGCGCAGCAACATGGGTGCGGATGACCAGAGTTGGCTCGTTCGCCGCCCGCGTGTCGGCCCGCGTTCCGCCCGCCGTGGCCGGATCCGTACGAAACGGCCCTGCCGCAATCACGGCGGAGCGGGGGCGCGTCCACGCGTCCCCGCTCCGGTCCTGACGTTGTCGCTACGGCGCCGGCAGCTCCATCAGGGCGGCGACGGTGTCACGGTGACGGCCCGCGGTTCCGAAGGCGGTCGCGTCAGCCTTCGCCCGCTTCAGATACAGGTGCGCGGGGTGCTCCCACGTCATCCCGATGCCGCCGTGCAGCTGGACGCACTCCTCCGCGGCGTGGACGGCGACCTTGGAGCAGTACGCCTGCGCCACGGCCACTGCCAACGGCGTGTCGGGACTGCCCGTCGCGAGCGCGTCGGCGGCGTTCCGCGCCGCCGCACGGGCCGACACGACCTCCAGCCAGAGCTGCGCCATGCGGTGCTTGAGCGACTGGAAGGATCCGACCGGGCGGTTGAACTGGTGGCGCTCCCGGGTGTGCCGGACCGTCTCGGTCAGGCACCATTCGGCGAGTCCGAGCTGCTCGGAGGCGAGGAGTCCCGCACCGGCCAGCAGCCCCCGGTCCACCGCGGCCCGAGCCGCCCCGGCGTCCGCGAGGCGGGTGCCGGTGGCGCCGGTGAGGGTGACGGTGGCGAGCGGACGGGTGAGGTCGAGCGGGACGAGCGGCTGAACGGCGACACCGGGCGCGTCCGTGTCGACCGCGTAGAGGCCGTCGGCGGTGGGCACCAGCAGCACGTCGGCGGCGGCCGCGTCGGCGACCGGCCCGAGTGTCCCGTCGAGGGCTGCGGTCACCACCGGCGTGTCCGACGCCGCGGCGGAGAAGGGCGCGGCGAGCACCGCGACCTTGCGGCCCGCGGCCAGTTCGGCGAGCAGCTCGCCCACGGGCCCATCCTCCGGGCCGAGCGCCAGGAGCGTCTCGGTGGCGACGACGGAGCTGGTCAGGTACGGCGCGGGAGCGACGCTGCGCCCGAGCTCCTCGATGACGACGGCGGCCTCGCGGTGGGTGGCGCCCTGCCCGCCGAGCTTCTCGGGCACCAGCAGGCCGGCGGCGCCGATGTCGGTGGCGAGGGCCTTCCAGAGCTGCGGGTCGTACGGCGTGTCGGACTCGGTGCGGGCGATCACCGTCGGCGCGTCGGCCCGGTCGGCGAGCAGGGAGCGGACCGCGGCGCGCAGATCCTCCTCGGCCTCCGAGTACAGCAGGTCCGGCGCCTGGCCGGGTTCGGTCTGTGCGGTCATCGGGAGAGGTCCTTCCAGGCGACGTCCTTGTCGTTGCGCGGCTCGGCGGGCAGGCCGAGCACGCGTTCGGCGACGATGTTGAGCAGTACCTCGCTCGTGCCGCCCTCGATGGAGTTGCCCTTGGAGCGGAGGTAGCGGTAGCCGGCGTCACGCCCGGTGAAGTCGACGAGCTCCGGGCGGCGCATGGTCCAGTCGCTGTACAGCAGCCCTTCGTCGCCGAGGAGTTCGACTTCGAGGCCGCTGATCTCCTGGTTGAGCCGGGCGAAGGCGAGCTTCATGCCGGAGCCCTCGGGTCCCGGCTGTCCGGCGACGAGCTGCTGGCGCAGGCGCTCGCCGGCGAGACGGGCGACCTCGGCCTCGACCCAGAGGGTCAGCAGGCGCTGGTGCAGGTCGTGGGTGCGCAGCTCGGGGCGTTCGCGCCAGGTCCTGGCGACGGGGCCGATCATGCCGCCCTCGCGCGGGATGCGGGATCCGCCGATGGAGACGCGCTCGTTCATGAGCGTCGTCTGCGCGACCTTCCAGCCCTCGCCGACCGCGCCGAGGCGCCGGCTGTCGGGAATGCGCACCCCGGTGAGGAAGACCTCGTTGAACTCGGCCTCGCCGGTGATCTGGCGCAGCGGCCGCACCTCGACGCCCGGGTCGGTCATGTCGCAGATGAAGTAGCTGATGCCGCGGTGCTTGGGCACGTCCGGGTCGGTGCGGGCGATGAGGATCGCCCAGCGTGCCACGTGGGCGCTGGACGTCCAGACCTTCTGCCCGTCGACCACCCACTCCTCGCCGTCGCGCACGGCGCGGGTTCCGAGGGCGGCCAGGTCGGAGCCGGCGCCCGGTTCGCTGAAGAGCTGGCACCAGACCTCCTCGCCGACCCACAGGGGGCGCAGGAAGCGCCGCTTCTGCTCGTCGGTGCCGAAGCCGAGGATGGTCGGGGCGGCCATGCCGAGGCCGATGCCGATGCGGCGCGGGTCGTTGTCCGGGGCGTTCGCCGCGGCGAGTCCGGCGTCGACGACGGGCTGGAGGGAGCGCGGCGCGTCGAGGCCGCCGAGCCCGGCCGGGTAGTGCACCCAGGCGAGTCCGGCGTCGAAGCGCGCCTTGAGGAAGTCGGTGCGGTCGGTGGTGGCCGGGGGGTACGCCGTGAGCAGTTCGCGGGTTCGGCGGCGCAGTTCCGCCGCGTCCGGGACGGTCATCGGGCGGCTCCTGACGGGAGGACGACGATGCGGCCGGTGCTGGTGCCTTCGGCGACGCGCTGGACGGCGGCCGCTGCCCCGTCCATCGCGACGCGCTCGCTGATCAGCGGCTTGATGACGCCCTGCGCGGCGAGGCGGGTGAGCTCCTCGTGGCAGTCGCGGACCGCCTGCGGGTCCTTCGTGTTGTACAGGCCCCAGTGGAGCCCAAGGACCGAGTAGTTCTTGACGAGGGCGTGGTTGAGCCCCGGGGTGGGGATGACACCGCTGGCGAAGCCGACGACGATCACCCGGCCCTCGAAGGCGATGCACTTCACGGACTTGGCGTACGCGTCGCCGCCGACCGGGTCGTACACCACGTCGGCGCCACGACCGCCGGTGAACTCCTTGACCGCGGCGACGATGTCCTCGGTACGGCGGTCGATGACCAGGTCGCAGCCGAGTTCGGCGGCGGCCTTGGCCTTCTCCGGGCCGCCGACCACGCCGATGACGGTGGCGCCTGCGGCCTTGCCGAGCTGGACGGCCGCGCTGCCGACGCCGCCTGCCGCGGCATGGACGAGGAGGGTCTCACCGGCCTGGAGACGCGCTCGGCGGTGCAGTCCGAACCAGCCGGTCTGGTAGCCGATGTGCAGGGCCGCCGCCTCGGCGTCGTCCAGCGCGTCGGGGGCCGGCAGCAGGGCCGCCTCGTCCGCGACGACGTACTGGGCGAAGCCGCCGTTCGGCAGGGCCGGGGTGGCGAGCACCCGGCGCCCGTCCTCGGTCCGGCCGCAGATCTCCACGCCGGGCGTGAAGGGCAGCGGGGGCCGCACCTGGTACTGGCCGCGGCAGAGCAGCGCGTCGGGGAAGTTGATGTTCGCCGCGAGCACCTCGATGAGCACCTGCCCGTCGCCGGGCGTCGGCCGGTCCGTTTCCTCGAGCCGCATCACCTCGCTCGGCTCGCCGTTCCGGTGCACTCGCCATGCCTGCATGAGGGGCCTCCACAACACTGTCGGCATTACCACTGCTCCGGCGCATACTAAGCGGTCGCTTGCCCCTGTGGGAACAACCTGCGGGTGACCGATTCGGCCGGGCGGCGACATGAGTGCGCCCGGCCCCGCCCCTGGAGGTGCGGCGGCGCCGGGCGCACGGGCAAACGGTGCCGCTACTTCCCGACCACGACCTCCGCGATCACGGGGGCCGCGGAGCCCGCGTGCCAGGCGAGGCGTACGGCGTCGGCGGTCCGGCCCGCCGCGTCGATCCTCGTGTACGGGCCGTCGAGCGTGCCGATGGTCTGCCAGCTCCCGTCCGCGTTCCGCGCCTGGATGTCGGCCGCGGCCTCGGAGCCGGCCGGCTGGAGGACCGTGACCGCCCCCACCGCACGCGCGGCGACGAGGTTCACCTGAAGCCCTTCGCCCGCCTCGGGTGCGCGCGAGGCCCGGTACACGCTGCCCGGGTCGCCGTCGGCCGCCGAGCGCAGCGCCGATCCGGCGGCGGCCGGCGGGTTGCCCGTGATCTCGCCGTCCGTGGTCGCCACGCTGAACTCACGGACGACGAGCCAGCTGTTCTGACCGGCGGTCGCCCTGGCCCGCACGTAGCGGGCCTCGGTGCCCGCGGGGACGGTCGCGGTGACATCGGGCTTGCCGGAGAACTCGGTGAGCCGTGTCCAGTCCTGCCCGTCGGACGAGTACTCCAGCACGCCCGCGTGGAGGTAGTCCTCGGTGCTGCCGGGCTTGGCCATGGCGAGGGTGACTCCGCTGAAGTCCCTCGTCTCCCCGAGGTCGACGGTGAGCTGGTCGCCCGCCGCGGGCGCCCCGTCACTCCAGAAGTAGGTGGAGTCGTCGCCGTCGAGGATCCGGGCGAGGGTGTTGGACTGGTACGTGCCGAGGCTCGTCGCCGCCGTGGGCCGGCCGCTCACACCGAGCTCCTTGTCGTGCTCGGCCGTGGCCGCGCCGATGAAACCGTCCAGGGCCCCGTCACCCACGAGGACCGGCACCTTGCCTCCGCCGAGCCCGGTGTACGTGAAGGACTTGGCGTGCTCGACCTGCGCGGGCAGCTGCTGCCGGAGCGCCCAGGCCCGGCCGCCGTCTCCGGCGCGGGCCGCCTCGACCATCCGCAGGGCGGTGCGGGCCGCGGTCGCCCAGGACTCCGTAGCGTCCAACCAGGGGCCCGAGTCCTCGATGAAGCCGCGGTCCGGAAGGTCCGCGCGCAGCCGGGCCGGAGCGGCACCGAGGTCGGTGAGCACCGAGGTGAGCCGCTTCGCGTCACCGGACTTCCAGTAGCGGGCGAACTCGGCGGACAGCTCCGGCGCCTTGTCGGTGTTGAGCGCCGAGCTGTAGTTGACGTCGGCGAAGGCACGCAGTGCCCGTTCCGTACGGGAGTCGCCGCCCGCGTACTCCTTGAGGCCCTTGCCCCACGAGGTGCGCGCGTCGTACGCCCCGTCGTTCCAGGCGTAGTCCGCGACGGTGTACAGCGAGAGCTTCGAGGCGTACGGCTGGATCATCGGGTTGGCGGTGATCCCGGCCAGCCGGCCCGGCAGCCCCTTCTCGCGGCCGTTGAACGGGCCGAGGAGCAGCCGGTTGGTCGCGTAGTCGTTCACCGGGTAGTTGTCCCAGGTCAGGATCGGGTGCCCGAACACCTTCCGGGCCGCGTCGGCCTGAGCCACCGTCATGGTCGGCGCGACCACGCCGACACCGGTCCACTCGACGAGCACGTCCGGGTCGAGCTGTTCGGAGAGGGCCGCCTTGTACGGGGACGGGGACACGTTGTAGTACTCGGTGGGGACCATCTGGAGCGGCTCGGCACCCGGGTGGGTGGCGATGAACTCCTGGTTGACCTTGTTCAGCAGATACGCCTGTGCCGCGCCTGCCGCACCGCCGCCGGTCCCCCATTTCGCCTTGTCGGCGTCACAGTTCCAGTTGGTGTAGCTGATGTCGTCGAGCGGCACCGCGAAGGTGCGTACACCGATGTCCCAGATCGTCTGGAACTTGTCGACGAGCGCCTTCGCGTCCGCGTCGGAGCTGTAGCAGACCGACAGGCCGGGAGAGAGCGCATAGGTGAACTCGACGTGCCGCTGAACCGCGCGGTCGGTGAGGTCCTTGATCTGGGCCAGCTGGTCGGCGGGGTACGCGTCGCGCCACTTCTCGCGGAGGTAGGCGTCGTCCTTGGGCGAGTACACGTAGATGTTCATCTTGTGCTCGCCGTAGTAGTCCAGCTGATCGAGGCGGGCCTCGTGGGACCACGGGGTGCCGTAGAAGCCCTCGATGACGCCGCGCAGCGCGGTGCCGGGCCAGTCCCGGACCGCGAGTCCGGCGACGCGAGCCCCAGGGTGTGCCTGCTGCGGCAGGATCTGGCGCAGGGTCTGCGCGGCGTAGTACGTGCCGGTGGCGTCCTTGCCGGCGAGGACGATCCGGCCCGCTCCGATACCGAGGACGTATCCGTCGGCGGGCAGCTCGGAGGGCCCTTCGAGCTTCTGGGCGGCCAGTGCGCCGGAGTCGCCGACGTGGACGTTGAGCCCGTTCGGGGCCGGCCTCGTGGCACGGACGACCCGCTGTGCACCGGCCTTGCGCAGGGCTGCCGTCACCACGTCGAGCGTCGGTCCGTCGGCAGTCCCCCCGGCAACCAGGGTGACGGTGGGCGTGATCGTGACCCGGTCCGGTCTGTTCTGCACGGACTGCGGGGTCGGGGTGATGGCCGGGGTGTCCTGGGCCTTGGCCGGCGGGCCGGCCGGGCTGCCGTCGGCCGCCTGCGCGGTGGGCAGGGCGGTCAGCAGACCACCGGCGAGCAGGGCCGCTGCCGCGGCGATTGCGGTGAGGCGGGGTGGGCGAGGCGTCACAGATCCTCCATCGGTCACTCAAGTCACCAGGGTCGCGCAACACAACGACACCGAATTCAACATTCTGGCGCTTGCATGTCAATGGTCTGGACAACATCAGCGCCTGGACCTGGACTTTCGTCTCGCAACCCTGGACTTTCATCTCGTACGAGCCCCTACCTTTTACCTCCCAGGCCTGGCCTTGTGCCGGCGGAAGCGGTACCCATGCGTGCATGACGGAGAGCACGCACACTCCCGGAATCGCCGCCCCTCCCCCGCTCGGCGCGAGCGCCCTGCCCCCCGGCACGTACGACGGCAGCGTGGTCCTGGTGACCGGCGGCGGGTCCGGTCTCGGCAAGGCCGTCGCGGCCGAGTTCGCCCGGCTGGGCGCCGATCTGGTGCTCGTCGGCCGGAACGCCGAGCGGCTGGCCGCCGCCCGCGAGGAGCTGGCACCCCTCACCGGGGGCCGGGTCCTGGCCGTAACGGGCGACATCCGCGACCCGGGGAGGATCACGGAGGTGTTCGACGCGGCCGAGGCCGAACTGGGGCCGCCCGACGTGCTCGTCAACAACGCGGCAGCCAACTTCCCGTCACCCGCCGAGGATTTGTCGCCGAACGCCTGGCGGGCGGTGCTCGACATCACGCTGACCGGCACCTGGTTCATGACCCGGGAGTTCGGGCGCCGCCACCTCGCCGCAGCGACCGGCGGGTCGATCCTGTGCGTCGGCGCCTCGTACGCCTGGACGGGCGGCCCCGGGTACGCGCACTCCGCGGCGGCGAAGGCCGGAGTGAAGAACCTGGTCGAGACCCTCGCCGTGGAGTGGGGACCGTACGGAATCCGCGTCAACGGGCTGGTGCCGGGGCTGATGCCGCACGAGGACATGACCGGTGACATCCGCGGCCACCTCGACCGGGACGAGGCGCAAGCGGGCAGCGCGGGCGGGGAGCTCGACGCGCGGCAGCCCGCGCTGCGGGTGGGCCTGCCGCGCGAACTGGGCTGGGCGGCCACGTTCCTGGCCTCGCCGTACGCCGCGTTCGTCTCCGGCCACTCGCTCGTGGTCGACGGGGCGAACTGGCAGCGGCGCTCCCTGGTCGCGCCGCCCGTCGTGCCGGTGCGCGAGCAGTTGGGCCGCGGGCCCTTCACCCTGCCCGACACCGAATGAGCCGAGCCGCGAAGGGGTGCGGACGGCGGCGTCAGATCCCGTCGAAGTGCGGCGGGCGGCGGGCCGCCTTCGCGGCATAGCCTTCGGCGGCGTCCTGTGAGGTGAGGGTGAGAGCCGCGGCCAGGGCCGTGCGGTCCAGCGCCTCGCCGAGGCCGGCGTCCGCGTACGCGTCGACGGAGCGCTTGATGTGGCGTACGGCCAGGGGCGCGTTCGCGGCCACGGCCTCGGCGACGGACCGGGCGGCGCCCTCCAGTTCACCGAGGGGCGTGACGGCCTGGAGCAGCCCGATCCGCTCGGCCGTCGCCGCGTCGATCCGGCGGCCGGTGAGCGCGAGGTACTTCGCCCAGCCCGCCCCGGCCTCGCGGGCGATCCGCATGTCGCCGCCGGCGTCGACCGCCACCCCGATCCCGGCCTCGGGCAGCGCGAACACGGCATCGTCCGCGGCGATCCGGATGTCGGCCATGAGCGCGAGTTCGAAGCCGAAGCCGAGACAGTAGCCCTGTACGGCGGCGATGACCGGCTGCGGAAGCCCGGCGAACGCGGCAAAGCGCTCGTGAACCCAGCGGATGCCCTCGTAGTAGCGCTGGATGCGCTCGGCGGAGGTGCGGCCGGTGATGTCGCCGCCGGGCGCCGTGACATCGATTCCGGCGCAGAAGGCCCGGCCCTCACCCCGCAACAGGACCGCCCGGACCGAGTCGTCGAAGCGGAGCCGGTCGGCCATGATGCCGAGCTGCCTGCTGGACTCCCAGCTCCAGCCGTTCAGCTGCTGCGGCCTGCACAGCGTCAACAGACCGACACCGTCCTCGATCCGCAGCGTCATCCGCTCCTGGCCGTGCGGGATCTCGTGGTCCAGGATGTCGAGCACGGCCCCACCCCTCCCTTGACTGACGCACCGTCAGATTCCGGTGCGCGGCTCAGCGTACGGCGCCCCACCCGCACGGGGCCAGAGCCCGTCCGCGCTCAGCGCGCGAAGAGCTCGAAGGCGACCGCCGGGCGGCCGCCGAAGCGCTCGGCGGAGGCCTGCGCGTTGCCCGTCAGGAAGGTGCGGCAGTACGCCTCGGGGTCCTCGTCCGTGAGGGCCTCGATGTACGTGCGGTGTGCCAGGAGCGACTGCACGGACCGTTCGAGACCGGCTGTCGCGTCGACGGCGTGCGTGGGCGTGGACGACCCGGCCACGGCCACCCAGCGCACGCCGTCCCACGGTTCGAGGCCCTGCCCGGTCAGCTCCGGGAAGATCCAGCGGTTTCCGGCATCGGCCGCCGCATCGAGCGTGGCGCGCCCGACCGCGCAGTGGTCGGGGGTGTTCCATGCGACACCGCCCCAGGTGTCGCGGTGGTTGAGCGTGATCACCAACTCCGGCCGGTGGCGGCGGACGGCCGCCGCGATGTCCCGGCGCAGGCCGATGCCGTACTCGATCACTCCGTCGCGGTGGTCGAGGAACTCGACGCGGGAGACGCCGACGACCGCCGCGCTCGCGCGCTGCTCCTGCTCGCGCAACGGGGCGCATCTCACCGGTTCGAGCGTGTCGATCCCGGCCTCACCCCGCGTGGCCAGGAGGTAGGTGATGTCACGCCCGCCGTCGGTCCATCCGGCGACGGCCGCCGCGCAGCCGTACTCCAGGTCGTCGGGGTGAGCGACGACGGCGAGGGCGCGCTGCCAGTCCGCGGGCATGGGTTCGAGCTGCTCCGTCATGTCCGCAGGCTAACCGGCCCGGCCGTGCGGGGCTCTGTGTCTCGTACGTCTCAGCCACCGCATGAATACCCCTGGGGGTATCAGTGTTAGCCTCGGAGTAAATACCCCCGGGGGTACATCACGCATCGTTACGGAAGGAGCGTGTCGTGTTCTTCGTCGACACCATCGACACACCGGGCCTCGGCAACCGCAGCTATCTGGCGGGAGGGCCGGGGTCCGCCGTGGTGGTGGACCCGCCGCGCGACATCGACCGGGTCATCGCGGCAGCCGCGGTGCGCGGGGTGCGGATCCTCGCGGTGGCCGAGACGCATCTGCACAACGACTACGTGAGCGGCGGGCTGGAACTGGCGCGCCTCACCGGCGCCGCGTATCTGGTTCCCGCTGCCGCGGCGGTGTCCTTCGCCCGGACCCCGGTGGCCGACGGCGACAGAGCACCGGTCGACGCCGGACTCGCGCTGCGTGCGCTGGCCACGCCGGGACACACCCCGCACCACACGGCGTACGTCCTGGAAGAGGACGGTCGCGCCGTAGCCGCGTTCACCGGCGGCTCGCTGCTGATCGGCGGCGTGGGGCGGCCCGACCTGGTGGAGCCCCGGCTGACCGGCACGCTCGCGCGGGCCCAGCACGCCTCCGTGCACCGCCTCGCCGACGAGCTGGACGACGCGGTCGAAGTGCTGCCGACGCACGGCTTCGGCAGCTTCTGCTCCTCCTCCCACGCCGAGGGGACCTCGTCGACGATCGGTGCCGAACGGGGGCGGAACGCCGCACTCGTCAAGGACGTGGACACGTTCGTCGCCGACCTGCTCGCGGGCCTGGACGACGTACCCGCGTACTACGCGCACATGGGGCCGGCGAACGCGGCGGGCCCGTCCCTCGTGGACCTGACACCGCCGGCTCGGGCCGGTGCCCAGGACATCGCCGGGCGGCTGGCGGCCGGCGAGTGGGTGGTCGATCTGCGCAGCCGGGTGGCGTTCGCACAGGGGCATGTGGCCGGTTCGTTCAACTTCGAGGGCGCGGGGCAGCTCGCGACGTATCTGGCCTGGCTGATCCCCTGGGGCAGGCCGGTCACGCTCCTCGCGAGCACGGCCGAGGAGGTGGCACACGCCCAGCGCGAACTGGCCCGGGTGGGCATCGGCCGGCCCGTCGCCGCGGCCACCGGCGCTCCCGAGTCCTGGGTGAGCGGACCAAAGGAGCTCCGGTCCTTCCCCAGGGCCGGCTTCGCGGACCTCGCGTCGGCGCGGGAGCGCGGCGAGGAACCGCCTGTCCTCGATGTCCGGCGCACCGCCGAGCGCGCGAACGGCGCGCTCGCCGGCTCGGTGCACATCCCGGTGCACGAGTTGCCCGGGCGCCTGGACGAGGTGCCGCCGGGAGTGGTGTGGGTGCACTGCGCGGGCGGCATGCGTGCGGCGATCGCCGCATCGCTGCTGGACGCCGCGGGCCGGGCGGTGGTGGCGGTGGACGACGGGTTCGCCGCCGCCGCCGCGGCCGGCCTGACCGTGATCGCGCCCCGGTCCGCCGCCTGACGCCGGCCGCCGGCCAGAGCGTGTCTCCCGTCCCTTCCGGAGTTGTTTCCATGCCATCCCTGAAGTCCCTCTTCCGTCGCGGCCCCGGCCGGATCGGCGCCGCCGAGGCCCGGCGGCGCACCGCCGACGGTGCGGCCGTCCTGCTGGACGTACGCGAACCGTCCGAGTGGAACGCCGGTCACGCGCCCGGAGCCGCCCACCTGCCGCTGTCCGCGCTCGTCGAAGGGGCTCCGCCGCCCGCCCCGGCCGGCCGAACCGTGGTGGTGGTCTGTCGCTCCGGCCACCGCTCCCGGCAGGCCGCCCGCATCCTCTCGGGCCGCGGGGTTCCCGTCGTCGATGTCATGGGCGGCATGACCGCCTGGGCCGCAGCGGGCTTCCCGGTGCGGGACCGGCGCGGCAACGCGGGCACGGTCGCATGACCCCGCTCGTTCTGGCGCTGATCGCCGGCGCGGTGGTCGGCCTCGCGCTCGGCGGACTGGGCGGCGGCGGCAGCGTGATCGCCGTGCCCGCACTGATCTATCTGCTCGGCTTCGGCCCGGCAGCGGCCACCACCGCCGGTCTCCTCATCGTCATCGCGATCTCGCTCACCGGCCTGCTCGCCCACGCCCGGGACGGGCAGGTGCGCTGGCGGACCGGCGGGCTCTTCGCAGCGGCGGGCATCGTGCCGGCGGCACTCGCCGGGGCGCTGTCGGTGCGCATCCCCTCCGGGGTCCTGACCGCGGCCTTCGCGGTGCTCGCCGTCGTCGCCGGGGTCCGGATGCTCCGCACGAGCGGTACGCCGCAGCCGGACGGGAAACGGCCTGACGCGGTGCCGGTCGGGAGGGCTGCCGGGGCAGGAGCCGGGCTCGGTGCGGTGACGGGTCTGCTCGGGGTGGGCGGCGGTTTCCTCGCCGTTCCCGCGCTGGTCACCGTCCTCGCCGTGCCGATGTCGGCTGCCGTCGGGACCAGCCTGCTCGTCATCACGGTGAATTCCACGGCCGCACTGGCCGCCCGGCTCGCGACGCCCACGGTGCTGGACTGGGCGCTCATCGCCCCGTTCACGGCGACGGCGGTCCTCGGTGCCTGGGACGGGAAAAGGCTGGCCGCCAAGGTCTCCACGGACGCGCTGCAACGCATCTTCGGGGCGGTCCTGCTGGCCGTCGCCGCGTTCATGGCCGTCGACGCCGTCGTATGAACGCGACGTCGTGCGAAACGGCGCCGGGCGCCGCCGCTCCGCCTCAGGCCAGCGAGAGGAACAGCTTCTCCAGCCGGGCCCGCATCTGGTCCCGGTCCGCGGGTTCACTGCTGCCGTCGGCCATGCAGTGCTGAAGTCCCGTCGCGATGATCGCAAAGCCGGCCCGGTCGAGCGCCCGCGAAACGGCCGCCATCTGAGTGATGACGTCCTCGCAGTCGCGCCCTTCCTCGATCATCCTGATGATTCCGGTGAGCTGACCCTGTGCGCGGCGCAGGCGATTGAGCACCGATTTGAGTTCATCGGCCGCCATGTCGAGTTCCACACATCCTCCTTTTCATACCCCAAGGGGTATTCTAGCCCGTCCGGGGCAGGAGAGACCGAGTCTCCGCCTCACACCCGGTGAACGAAAGGAAACACTGCTCGTGACCAGCCCCGTATCCCTCTCCCCCGCCCAGGCGGCCGCCCGTCTCGCGGAGTTCACCGTGATCGACGTACGCGCTCCCGGCGAGTACGCGTCGGGGCACGTCCCCGGCGCCCTGAACATTCCCCTCGACCGTCTCTCCGAGGCGGTGCCCGCGCTCAAGTCCGCCTCGGCCCGTGGCGACCTGCTCGTGGTGTGCGCCTCCGGTGTCCGCTCGACGCGGGCCTGCGACATCCTCTCGGCGGCCGACATCGACGCCGCGACACTCTCCGGCGGAACCTCTGCCTGGGAGGGCGAAGGCCACGGCCTCGACCGCCCGGAGGGCGGCGGGGCCACCTGGCCGATGGAACGTCAGGTGCGGCTCGCCGCCGGATCGCTCGTGGTGGCCGGTCTCCTCGTGGGGGTGCGCCGCCCTGCCGCGCGCTGGCTGTCCGCCGGCATCGGAGCCGGTCTCGTCTTCTCCGCCGTGACGAACACCTGTGGCATGGCGGCGGTGCTGGCGAAGCTCCCGCACAACCGCGCCCCGCGCTCGGCCGCGAACCTGAACGCGACGCTGGACGCACTCCAGGGCTGAGCCCCACAACGGGCGGGGGCCGGTCGCACGACGCGTGCGACCGGCCCCCGCCCGTACCGGGTGGCGCGTGCCCGTACCGGGTGGCGCGTGCCCGTACCGGGTGGCGCGTGCCCGTACCCGAACTCAGGCCTCGTCGCGGACCAGGGCGAGCAGCCGGTCCAGCACCCGCGGTCCGCCCGCGCGCAGTCCGTCGTGCTCGAACTCGTCGGTCACCCAGGTGCGCAGCCCGCGGATCGCGGCGGCGGTGCGCAGCGCGTGCGCGGTGTCCACGTACATGTCGTCGTGGTAGACGGCGGCGGCCACCGGCACCTCGTTGGCGGCCAGGCGCTCGATGTCGTACAGCGGCTCCCAGTCGCCGCGGGTGGCGACCAGCTCGGCGGTCTCGCGGAGCGGGCGCAGTGCCGGGTCGACGTCGAAGTGCCAGGGGTGGATGCTCTCGCCCGTGAACAGGACCGGACCGTCACCCTTGAGGGCGGCCTCCGCGTCGAACTGCGGGAACTCCGCACGGACCCGCTCGGCCGCCCAGCCGGTGGGGCGCTCGTCCTGGCCGTAGATGGCCTCGTGCAGGACCGCGTAGAGCGGGTGCCCGGCGAACGAGTTGGCCGTGCGCATTGCCTCCTGGAAGGTGTCGGAGAGCTCGGTGCCGTGCGGGGTGGTGACGAAGGCGTTCTCCAGCAGATAGTGCAGCTGGTGGTTGCCATTGCCCCCGCCGAGCATGATGCCGAGGGACTGGAACCCCTCGGGTGTCAGCCGGTGTCCGGCACTCTCCGGGCGGTGCTCCGCAAGGTGAGCGGTGATCTCGCGGGCGCGCTCGACGTCCTGCGGGTAGCGGGCGTAGTACGCGGCGACCTTCCGCTCGATCCTCGGGTACGCGGCGCGGTAGACATCGTCCGCATGGGCGTCGAGAGCGGGCAGACCGCCGGTGATCAGGACGGTGCTGAGACCCTCCGGTGCGGACGAGAGGTACCGGACGGCGCAGAAGCCGCCGAAGGACTGACCGAGGACGGTCCAGGGCGCGCCGCCCGTCAACTGCGGCCGGATCAGCTCGCAGTCCCGCACGATGCTGTCGGAGCGGAAGTGCGCGAGGTAGTCGGCCTGCTCGCGCGGACCGCCGCGCAGCGGCAGCGTCTGCCGGTTGGCCGGGGAGGACAGGCCGGTGCCGCGCTGGTCGAGCAGCAGCACCCGGAACTCCTTCACCGCCCGTCCCAGCCAGGCCTCCGCGCCGGTGAAACGCCGGGCGCCGAAGCCGGGGCCACCCTCCAGGTAGAGCAGCCACGGCAGTTCCTCGCCGGCCCGGGAGCCGGCCACCACCTCGCGGCCGAAGATCTCGATCTGCTCACCGCCGGGGTCGGTGTGGTCGAGCGGCACGGTGAAGTGACGGTCGGTGAGGACGAGGCCGGGCTGACGATAGCTGTTCAAGGGGGCTCCTGGATCGATGGTTCACGGACAGTTCAGCACACCGTCGTGCCCCGGACGGTCCCGGCCCGTGTGCGGCGGACCCGTCCGGCTCCTACCGTGCAGTCATGATCCGGTTCGAGCAGGTCGGCAAGGTCTACCCGGACGGGACGACCGCGGTCGACGAACTGTCCTTCGAGGTCGCCGAGGGGGAACTGGTCACCCTGGTCGGCCCCTCGGGCTGCGGCAAGACGACCACGATGATGATGGTGAACCGGCTGATCGAACCGACCTCGGGCCGCATCCTGGTCGACGGTGAGGACATCGCGAAGGTCGACCCGGTAAAGCTTCGCCGCCGGATCGGCTACGTCATCCAGCAGGTCGGGCTCTTCCCGCACCGGACCGTCCTCGACAACACGGCGACGGTCCCGGCGCTGGTCGGCTGGAAGCGTTCCCGGGCGCGGGCGCGCGCCGCCGAACTGCTCGATCTGGTGGGCCTGGACCCCGGTACGTACGGCTCACGGTATCCCGCCCAGCTCTCGGGCGGCCAGCGCCAGCGGGTCGGGGTGGCCAGGGCCCTGGCCGCGGACCCGCCGGTGCTGCTGATGGACGAACCGTTCGGCGCGGTGGACCCGGTGGTGCGGGAGCGGCTGCAGAACGAGTTCCTGAGCCTGCAGGCCACGGTCAGGAAGACGGTGCTGATGGTCACCCATGACATCGAGGAGGCGGTGCGCATGGGTGACCGGATCGCGGTGTACGGGGAGGGACGCATCGAGCAGCTCGACAGCCCGGGCGCGGTGCTCGGGTCGCCGGCGACCCCGTACGTGGCGCGGTTCGTCGGCGCGGACCGCGGGCTGAAGCGGCTGTCGGTCACCACGATCGAGCCGCACGACCTGGAGGAGCCGCCGGTCGCCCGGCTGGACGAGCGGGCCTCGGTGGCGGCGGCCCGGCTCGGCGCCGCCGCTTCGCGGTGGGCGGTGGTGCTGAACGGTGACGGTGAGCTGCACGGCTGGGTGTCGGCGGACGCGCTGCGGATCGCCGGGGAGCACGGGACGGTCGGTGAACTGGCCCGCCGGATGGACGCGTGGGTGCCGGTGGGGGCCCCGCTCAAGCAGGCGTTCAGCGAGATGCTCCAGCACGACGCCGGGTGGGTGGCGGTGCTGGACGGGGCCCGCTTCCTCGGTGTGCTCACTCCGGCCAAACTGCATGAGGCCCTGCGCCGTTCGGTGGACGCGGACGCGCAGGGCGTGGGACGCGACGAGGTGCAGTTCGACTCGGTGGCGGACGCCTGACGGACAGCTCCCGGTGTTCCCCCGGGTGTACGGGGTTCACGCGCCGCCGACGTGGCGCCAGAAGTCCCGCATCATCCGGGGCGGCTTGGGAGCGGCCATCTCCACCTGACTGAGCATGATCGCGACGGTGTCGGTGGCCGGGATGATGTGCGCCGTGGTTCCGGTGCCGCCGACCCAGCCGTAGCGGCCCTGTACGTTCCAGGGATCGGTCCGCTCGACGTCCACCGAACCGCCGAACCCCCACCCCTGGCCCTCCGTGAACAGTCCGCTCGCCTTGCGCTGTTCCGGTGTCAGGTGGTCGGTCGTCATCTGCCTCACCGATGCGGGGGTCAGCAGAGCGCGGTCGCCCGCGCTCCCGCCGTCGAGCAGCATCCGGCCGAAGGCGTACCAGTCGGCGACGGTCGAGACCAGGCCGCCGGCCGCCGACGGGAAGGCCGGCGTGCTGCTCCACTGCCCGTCAGGGGCATCGACGAGTTCGAGGTTCCCCGCCTCACCGGCCCGGTAGTAGCTGGTGAAGCGGTGGAGCTTCTCCGCAGGTACGTGGAAACCGGTGTCGGTCATGCCGAGCGGCTCGAACAGCCGCTCGGCCAGGAACTCCGGCAGCGACTGCCCGGAGGCCCTGGCGATCAGGACGCCCAGGATGTCGGAGCAGGTGTTGTACAGCCACGCCTCCCCCGGCTGGTACAGCATCGGGATGTGTGCGAGCGTCGCCATCCAGGCGTCCGGGGCGGCGACGGCCCGAGGCTGTGGCGGGCCCTGCTTCAACTCGCCGAACAGGGGCGCGACGGCGGGCAACGAGAAGTCCGACGGGAATCCGTACCCCGCCCGGGAGGTCAGCAGGTCGAACACGGTGATGGGCCGGGCAGCCGGGACCACGTCGTGCACCGGACTCCCGGGGGTGCGCACGACCACGGGCGACGCCAGTTCGGGCAGCCAGGGCGCCACCGGGTCGTCCAGCCCGAACCGGCCGTCCTCGATCAGCATCATGGCCGCCGCGGCGGCGACGGGTTTGGTGATGGAGGCGATCCGGAAGATCGAGTCCGGGGCCATCGGGGTGCCGCCGCCGACGTCGGCGCTTCCCACTGCCTGCACGTCCACCCGGTCTCCCCCGGCCACCAGGGCCACGGCTCCCGGCACCGATCCATCGCGTGCGTGCGTTTCCAGTACTTCGCGCAGGGTGTTCATCGTTCCGCCTTCTCGCGTAGGGGTCGACAGGATGACTCCCGCGAGGGTGCGAACTCATCGGCGGCAGCCGCCGGGGACCGTCTCCCTTGACCCGAGCCCTGCGTGAAGCCTAGGTTTCCGCTCGGGAGAAAGCGCTTGCTATCGGGCGGGCGCCCCCTTCACCGCGGAGGTGTTTGTCACGCCCAGCCAGGCTTCCCCCAGCAGGCCGATCCGGGTCGCGATCGTCGGCACGGGCGCGATCGCGCGCGTCAGCCATCTGCCTGCCCTGCGTGCGCTGGCCGCCGAACAGCCCCTGGAGATCATCGCGGCGGTCGATGTCGACGCCGCGTCCGTGGAGGGGTTCTGCGCCGATGCGGGCGCCGGCCGGCCGTACACGGATCTCGGCCGGATGCTCACCGAGGAGCGCCCCGATCTGGTCACGCTCGGCACCCCGCCCCGCTTCCACCGTGACCAGACCGTCGCCGCGCTGCGTGCCGGGGCCTGGGTGTGGTGCGAGAAGCCTCCGTGCCCCTCGCTGGAGGACTTCGACGCCATCGAGGCGGCGGAGGGGCCCGACCGGGGCGGCCCGTATGCCGCGATCGTGTTCCAGCACCGGTTCGGCTCCGGCTCGGACCACGTCCGGGCGCTGCTGGCCGAACAGGCGATGGGGCGCCCCCTGGTCGCCCACTGTCAGACCACCTGGTACCGGGACACGGCGTACTACTCCGCACCCTGGCGCGGGCGTTGGAGCACGGAGGGCGGCGGCCCGGCGATGGGCCACGGCATCCACCAGATGGATCTGCTGCTGGATCTGCTGGGTCCGTGGTCGGAGATCCGCGCGATGGCGGGACGGCTGGTGCACGACGTGGAGACGGAGGACGTCTCCACAGCACTCGTCCGTTTCGAGAACGGCACCATGGCCACGATCGTCAACAGCGTCCTCAGCCCGGACGAGGTCAGCCGGATCCGGATCGACTGCGAGCGCGCCACGGTCGAGCTCACCCACCTGTACGGCCATCGCAACGCCGACTGGCGGATCACCCCGGCTCCCGGGGTGACGGCCGAACAGGTAACCCGCTGGCGGGACTTCGGCGCCGATGTGCCCAGCTCCCACGAGGCCCAGCTGCGCGGCCTGCTCAGCGACCTGCGGGCCGGCCGCCGGCCACGCAGCAGCGGCGCCGACGGACGTACCAGCCTGGAACTGGTCGCCGCCCTGTACAAGGCCGCCTTCACCGGGAACACGGTCCGGGCCGGCGAGATCGGCCCCGGCGACCCGTACTACAGCGCCCTGCACGGCAACGCCCCCGGCTGGGCGCCCGAGCCGGTGGAGACGTCCGCGTGACCGGCCGGCCGGCCCTGGTGCACCGCCACGGCGACCACATCGGCGTCTCGGTGGCGGACAGCGGGGTCGAACTCCTGCGGTACGTGTACCGGCCCGAGGCGGCCTGGGAGGCGCCGAAGCCGTACATCCATCCGCTGCGCACGTTGTCGGGCCGGGTGGTGACCGGCTACCGGCCCAACGACCATCGCTGGCACAAGGGGCTGCAGCTGACCGCCTCGCACCTGTCGGGGCAGAACCTGTGGGGCGGCAACACCTATGTGCGGGGCGAGGGGTATCAGCCGCTGCCCGAGCGGGTGGGATCCATGGCGCACCGCGGTTTCGACGAGGTGTCGGTGCGGGAGGACGGGGCCACGGTCGCCGAGCGGCTGAGCTGGCATCCGTACAGCGGTGAGCTGTGGGCCGACGAGGTACGCCGGGTCGAGGTGCACGACATCGATCCGGCGTCCGGCAGCTGGGTGCTGACGTGGTCGTCGACCGTCACCAACCGGCGGGACGAACCCCTGCGGTTCGGCAGTCCGACGACGCACGGGCGGGCGGGCGCGGGCTACACGGGGCTGTTCTGGCGCGGCCCGCGCGCCTTCCGTGACGGCCGGATCCTCACCCCGGACTGCGAGGGCCCCGAGGTGATGGGCCGGCAGGCCTCCTGGCTGGCGTACGGCGGCGAGCACGACGGGGCGGACGGCCATGCGACGCTCGTCTTCGCCCACGCTCCGGAGAACGACCACACGGGTGCGGGCGGTGAGCACCCCGCGCACTGGTTCGTCCGCAACGACCCCTTCGCCGCGGTCGCCCCGTCCTTCGCCTTCCATGACGAACTCGTCCTGGCGCCCGGGGCCACGCTGGCCCGGCGCTACCGGGTGGTCGTCGCGGACGGGGCGTGGGAGCGCGAGCGGATCGAGGCACGGCTCGCGGAGCTCGTCTGGTGAACCCGCGTGCGGCGGTCAGTCGTCGGAGATGAGGTGGTGGGACCGCAGATAGGTGCGGGCCACGTCCTCGGGGAGCCGGCGCCAGCTGTCCACCTGTTCGTTCAGCCGGGCCAGGTCCTTGGTCGTCAGCACGGTGTTCAGCTTGCCCAGCGCCGTACGGACGCCTTCGCTGCCCGCCCGGGACCGGTTGACGACGGGTACCAGGTAGTCGGCGTTCTGCAGGTGCTTGTCGTCCGGGAGCAGGACGAGGCCGAAGTCGTCCAGGGTGGCGTCCGTGGTGGTGGTCAGCACCATCTGGTCGCGGCCGCTCCGGACGGCCTGCTTGGCCTGGGTCGTGCCGACGCCCTTCGGGTCGACCCCGGTGACGTCGATGCCGTACGTCTTCTTGAGCCCGGGGGCGCAGTAGGGGCGCAGGACGCATTCGTCGCCCGCGGCCAGGCGGACCGGCAGCCCCGACCTCCCCAGATCGCTCAGCGACTTCAGGCGGTGCTTCGTCGCGTAGGCGGAGGTGACCGCGAAGGCGTTCTGGTCGACGGCGCGGCCGGGGTCCAGGACGGTGAGGCCGCGGGGTGCGGCCAGGGCGCGCAGCGCCTTCATGGTGGTGGCGAGGTCGGGCGAGCCGACGGGGGCGGCGCCGGCGCCGTTCTTCTTGGCGTTCAGCCAGTCGGCGAACGTGGCGGCGTATTCGGGCACGACGTCGATCTGGCCGCTCTCCAGCGCCGGTTCGTAGATCTCCCGGTTGGTGACGGAGATGATCTCCGTGGAGTATCCGGCCCGGTCGAGCAGCAGCGCGTACATCTGGGCCAGCAGATCGCTCTCGGTGAATCCGGCCGAGCCGATGGTGAGGTGTTTGCTGTCGCCGGGCGGGGCGGTGACGTCGCCCTGGTTCTCCAGGGTGGGTCCGGTGGTACAGGCGGAGACCGGTGCCAGCAGGAGCAGGGCCACGGCGATCGTGTGCCGGGCCCTCATCCGGCGTTCCCGCCGCCGAACCGGTCGGGGGCGAGCCGCTGTGCCAGCTCGAAGAGGCCTTCCACGATCAGGGCGAACACGGCGACCAGCACCGCCCCGGCGACCACCTGGGCGGTGGAGGCGCGGTTGAAGCCGGCGGTGATGATGCGGCCCAGTCCCCCGCCGCCTGCCAGCGCGGCGATGGTGGCGGTGGCGACGAGCTGGACCGCCGCGATCCGTACGCCCGTCAGGATCAGCGGCAGCGCGAGCGGCACCTCGACCTGGGTGAGCATCTGCCGGCCCGTCATGCCCATGCCCCGGGCCGCCCGTACGACGTCCTGGTCGACCTCGCGCATGCCGACATAGGCGTTGGTGAGCAGCGGTGGTACGGCGAACAGGACGAGCGCGACGACGGTCGGCCCCTCCCCGAACCGCCCGATCGGGGTGAGCAGCAGCAGGACGAGGACGGCGAAGGTGGGGACGGCGCGTCCGACGTTGGAGATGTTGACGGCAAGGGCGCCGCCCTTGCCGAGGTGGCCGAGGACCAGGGCGACGGGCAGCGCGATGAGGCAGCTGATCAGCAGACAGACGACGGTGAGGACGAGGTGCTGGGCCAGCCGGAACCAGATGCCGTCGTCGCCGTACCAGTGCGCCGAGGTCGTGAGCCAGCTCCAGGCGTCGGAGAGGGTGTTCACGACTGCCTCCGTGTCCAGGGGGTGAGCAGGCGCTGCGCGAGGAGC
Source organism: Streptomyces sp. NPDC050422 (assembly GCF_044458665.1). Classification (NCBI taxonomy): domain Bacteria; kingdom Bacillati; phylum Actinomycetota; class Actinomycetes; order Kitasatosporales; family Streptomycetaceae; genus Streptomyces; species Streptomyces sp. NPDC050422. The sequence goes on along the minus strand of NZ_JBITIE010000022.1, from coordinate 28,490 downwards.
AGCAGCAGGTCGGCGGCGACGGCGATGACGACGCACAGGACGGAGGCGGTGAGCACCTGGGCCTTGAAGTAGGTGTTCATCCCGGAGTAGATGAGGTTGCCGAGTCCGCCGTAACCGACGATCGCGCCGATGGTGACCAGGGAGACGGCCGAGACGGTGGCGATGCGCAGGCCGGCCATGGCGGCCGGCAGGGCGAGCGGGAGTTCCACGGCGACGAGCAGCCGTACGGGCCCGTACCCCATGCCGCGTGCCGCCTGCCGGGTCTCCTCGGGTGCGGCGCGCAGCCCGGCCAGGATGTTCCGTACGAGCAGGGTGAGCGAGTACAGCACGAGGCCCGCCACGACGAGTGAGGCGGAGAGTCCGTACACGGGGAGCAGCAGCGAGAACATGGCGAGGGACGGGACGGTGTAGAGGAGGGTCGTCACCCCCAGCACCGGTCCTGCGGCCCAGCGCCAGCGGCGGGCCGCGAGGGCGAGCGGCAGTGCGATGACCAGTCCGATGAGTACGGAGACCGCGGTCAGCTGGAGGTGTTGCAGCATGGCGTCCCAGAGGATGTGCCGACGGCTGCTCAGATAGGCGCCGCAGATCCACTCGTTGCGCGCGAGGCAGTCGTCCGGGGGCGCGATCACCCGTCCATTGCAGCCCGGAGCGGTGCGGGGGCGCGCGTCCTGATCGACTGTCCGAGGGCGTGCGGCGTGGCACACCCCCCGGACGGGTGAGCCTGAGCGGCGGCCGGTCAGCGCGCTGCTACGCCGTTCAGGATCGTGACCAGTTCGTCCGGCCGGGAGAACATCGGCCAGTGGCCCGTGTCCATCGTGATCAGCTCCCACCGCTCACCGGTCAGCAACGCGGCCACGTCATCGCCCGGTTCGGGGCCGTCGAGAAGGCACTTGATGTAGCTCGCCGGAAGCTCGCCGAGCGGGCCGCTCAGCACCGCGGGGTCGCTCAGCGCGGCGCCCGGGTGCGGCGTGGCGCCGTTCACGATCCGTGCGGTCTGCGCGTCGGTGAGGCCCTGTCCTGCGAAGTCGGGCGCGGCCGGCGGAGCCCAGGAGCCGCCGTTCCCCGCGAGCTCTGCCTCCAGTGCGGCCGGGCCCTGCCACCAGGTGGAGACGAACGACTCGCCGTCGGCCGGGACGCTCGCGTCCACGAAGACGACGCGGGCCAGGCGGTCACCGATGCGTTCGGCGGCTTGTCCGACGGGGATGCCCGCGTAGCTGTGTCCGACCAGAACGACGTCACGCAGACCGCGGCGATCCACCTCGTGGACGATGTCGGCCACATGGGTCTGCCGGCCGACCGGTCTGTCCTGCTTCTCACCGATGCCGGACAAGGTCACCGGGTACACGCCGTGTCCGGCCGCTCGCAGGCCGGGCACCACGTCGTCCCACGCCGGCGCTCCGAGCCAGGCCCCCGCCACCAACACGAAATCAGTCATGGGGAAAACGTAGCCGAGGGGTATGACAACGCCTCGGTCCGAGGGCAGGGGCCCCGCGTTGCTCCTGGCCCGGCCGTGCCGTTCACCGGCGCAGGTCTGGACACGTCTGCGCCGATGTGATTAGTCTCCTTCACACCTATTCAACAAATTGACTATGGAGCTCGGCATGCACCCTTTCCGTAAGGCCGTCGAGGCGCACGACCTCGGCGCGGTCGAGGCACTGCTGGCCGAGGACGTCGTCTTCACCAGCCCGGTGGCGTTCAAGCCCTACCTCGGCAAGGCCCTCACCGCCGCCATCCTGCGGGCGGTCGACGAGGTCTTCACGGATTTCCGCTACCTCCGGGAGATGACGAGCGACGACGGCCGCGACCACGCGCTCGTCTTCGAGGCGAAGGTGGGTGACCGGAAGATCAACGGCTGCGACTTCCTGCACATGAACGAGGCGGGCGAGATCGACGACCTGATGGTCATGGTCCGGCCCCTTTCGGCCGCGCAGGCACTGGCCGCGGCCATGGGAGCCCGGTTCGAACAGATCGGCCGTGAGGCCTCGGCAGGCTGAACCTGTGCCCGCTCAAGCCACCGGGGAACGAAGGCGGTTGACCCGTCGCACGTTCAATCCGCAGGAAGCGTGATTGATAGGATCACCGCCCTATGGACACCAGTACCGAGATCGTCATGGCCGACCTTCCACCGGGACGGGTGACCCTGTCCGACCGTCGTACGCAGCACAGCTGGGCAGTCGATCTCGCACCGTACCGGCTCGCGGTGTTCCCGGTCACCCAGGCCCAGTACGCGCAGGTCACCGGCGAGCGGCCGAGCACCGCGCAGGGCGAACTGCTGCCCGTGGAAGGGGTTTCCTGGCTGGACGCCGTCCGATTCTGCAACGCCCTGTCCCTGCGCGAGGGGCTGGCGCCCGCCTACTCCCTCCACGAGGACGCCGCCCGGGTCGCGTGGGACACGGCCTGCGACGGGTACCGGCTGCCGGCCGAGGCCGAGTGGGAGCACGCGTGCCGGGCCGGCACGACGGAGGCACGGTACGGGCCGCTCGACGACATCGCCTGGCATCGCGGCAACTCACAGGAGCGGCCGCACGACGTGGGCGGCCGGCAGCCCAACGCGTGGGGCCTGCACGACACGTTGGGCAATGTGTGGGAGTGGTGCTGGGACGTCTACGACGCCGAGGTGTACGGCACCTACCGGGTGCTGCGCGGTGGTGGCTGGTTCGACGAGCGCTGGAGCTGCCGGGCCTCGGTGCGCCGCCGCAGTCACCCGACGTTCCGGATCGACGACACGGGATTCCGCGTCGCGCGCTCCGGCACGCGGTGAGCTGCCTCCTCCCGACAGCTCGGTGCGTCAGCGACCGGTGACCTTCATCGAGCGTGCCGCGGTGGTCAGTTCGACGGTGAAGGGATGCCGCGGCGCGGTCAGCACGCGGGCCGCCGCACCGGTCTCGACGATCTCGCCCTGCTCCAGCACGGCGACGCGGTCGGCGAGGGCCGCGGTGCCCAGGTCGTGGGTGATCAGGACCAGGGCCGGGACCGCGCCGGACCGGAGCAGTTCCGCGAGCAGACCGAGCAGAGAGCGCCGGGCGACCGTGTCGAGGCCCGACGTGATCTCGTCACAGACCAGGACCCGTGGCCGGGCGAGCAGGGCGCGGGCCAGGGCGGCGCGCTGGAGCTCACCGCCGGACAGCCGCGCGGGTACGCGCAGCGCACGCTGGGCCGGGAGGTCCAGCAGGCTCAGTACGGCCAGTGCCTCGGCTCTCGCCGCGGCCCGGCCGGCGCCGCGCAGCCGTACGGCCGTCCGTGCGATCTGATCGAGTACGGGGCGGTGGGCGTCGAAGGCCGCCTGCGCGTCCTGGAAGACGTACTGGACCGCGGCCAGTTCCTCGCGGTCGCGGTCGCGCAGACTGCGTGGCAGTGGCATCCCGTCCAGGAGCACCTCGCCGTCGTGGTCGCTGTGGAGGCCGCTCAGACAGCGGGCCAGTGTCGTCTTGCCGCTTCCGGAGCGGCCGACGACGGCGAGGCTCTCACCGGCGCGCAGGGTGAGGGCCGCGTGGTGGAGCACCGGGGTCCGGCCGTGGCGCGCGGTGAGGGAACGGACCTCCAGGACGGTGGCGGCCCGTGTGTCCGCGCGCGCCGGGTCCGCGCGCATGTCCCGTGGCGCGGCGAGGAGTTCACGGGTCCACGCGCGGTCCGGCGCGCGCAGGACCTGCTCCGCGGGCCCCGCCTCGATGACCTTTCCGTCGCGCAGGACGACCACCTCGTCGGCGAGGGCGCGGACGACGTCCGGGTCGTGGCTGAGCAGGACCACGGCGACGCCGCGGCGGGCCACCGCCGCCAGCCGCTCCACGATGCACCGTTTCGTCAGGGGGTCCTGCCCGGTGGTGGGCTCGTCCGCGACCACCGCGCGGGCGCCCAGCAGCAGCGCCTGGGCCAGCACCACGCGCTGCTGCTGGCCGCCGGAGAGCTGGTGGGGGTAGCGGTGCAGCAGCGCGCCGTCCGACGGCAGCTCGGCACGGGCGAGGGCGTCGAGAACCTGCTCCCGCGCCGCCGCCCTGCGCCGGGGCGCCGGCAGGTGGCGTACCCGGCCGCGGGCGATTTCGCCGAGCAGGGCGCCTGTCCGGCGGGCGGGGTTGAGTGCGGTGGCAGGGTGCTGCGGCACGTAACCGATCAGGCCGTCCGTGATCCGCACGTCCCCCGTCACGCGCGCGCCGGGCGGGTACTCCCCCAACAGGGCCCGCCCCGTGGTGGTCTTGCCGCTGCCCGACGCACCCACCAGCGCGACGATCCGCCCCGGCAGCACGCGCAGGCTGACGCCGTCGACGATCGCCCGTCCGCCGATCTCCACCCTGAGCCCCTCGATCACGGCTACGGGCTCCGCCCCCGTCCGGGGCTGTGCGGCCGTGTTCATACCAGGTTCTCCTTGGTGTCGGGGCGGGCGAGTGCCGCGTCCACGAGCAGGTTTCCGCCCATGGTGAGAGCGACGATCAACAGGGCCGGGACCACCACCGCCCACGGCTGGACGAACAGGCCGGTGCGGTTGCGGTCCACCATTACCGCCCAGTCGGCGGCGTCCGGTGCGACGCCGACGCCGAGGAAGGCCGATGTGGCTACGAGGTACAGCGCCCCCGTCAGACGGACGCCCGCGTCGGCGGCGAGGGTCCGGGCGACCGACCTGCCGACGTAGCCGAACGCCATCCGTGCCCAGCTCTCGCCCTGCATGCGCAGCGCTTCCACCGCCGGTCGCGAGGCGGCTTCCGCCCCGGCGGCGCGCACGACCCTGGCCGCGTCCGGAAGGTTGACGAGTGCCACCAGGAGGGCGAGCCCGGCCGGTCCCGGTGCGACGGCGGAGGCCGCCAGCAGGATCAGGAGGAGCGACGGCACGGAGAGCAGCACGTCCAGCGGGCGCATCAGCAGTTCCTCCACCCACCTGCGGCGGGTGAGGGCGCAGACGAACCCGACCGGCAGCGCCACCGCGTAGGCGAGGGCCGTCGAGGCGAGCGCGACCACGACCACCGACCGGCCACCCAGCAGCACCTGTCTGCGGACGTCCCGGCCGATGAAGTCCGTGCCGAGCCAGTACCCGTCACCGGTGCTGAGCGAGGTGCCGCGCGGCCCGGCGTCCCCGGCGAACAGGGGCCCCGCGAGGGCGAGTACGAGGGGAACGGAGACGATGAGCAGGCCGGGAAGGAAGCGGCTCGTCCGGACGTGCGAACGCCGCTCCCCGACGACGAGTGCCTTCAGCCCGCGCCGGGAACGGGCGAGCGCGAGAGCCATCACGCCGCCACCCCCGTGCGCGGCGCGAGGCGGCGGGTGGCCATGTCCGCCCCGAGATTGAGCACTACGGTGGCAACGCCGAAGACCACCGCGAGGCCCTTCACCACCGGGACATCCCGTTCCGCGACGGCGTTCATCAGGACCGTGCCGAGGCCGGGAATCACGAACAGCGCCTCCACGACGACCACCCCGCACAGCAGCCAGTCCACCGTGCGGGCCAGTTGCTGAGCGGCCGGGGCGATCGCGTTGGGCAGGGCATGGGCGTAGCGGACCCGCGCGCCCGGCACGCCGCAGCGGAGCGCCTGGGCGACGTACGGCGAGGCCAGTGCGTCGGTCATGCCGGCCCTGATCAGCCGGGCGAGCGAGCACACCGGGCGCGCCAGCAGGACCAGGACGGGAAGCACGAGGGCGGCCGGATGGGCGAGCAGATCGGTGCCGTATCCGACGGCGGTCGGCGGCAGCCAGCCGAGCCGGAGCGCGAAAACCGTGACCAGCAGCACGCCGAGGGCGAACTCCGGTACGGCGTAGAGGCCCAGCGTCACCGCGCTGACGATCCGGTCGACGGGACGGCCTTCGTGCCGGGCCGCGAGCACCCCCAGCCCGACCGCGGCGGGTACCAGCAGCAGGACCGTCGGAACGGCGAGGAGGAGGGTCGGCCCGAAGCCGTCCGCGAGGTAGGTGCTGACGGGCCGCCCCGAGGTCAGCGAGACCCCGAGGTCGCCGCGGAGCAGCCCGGCCGACCAGTCCAGCAGGCGTTCGAGGGGCGGCCGGTCAAGGTGCAGCGCGGCCCGCACCGCTTCGATCCGTTCCGGGTCCGGCTGGTCGCCTGCGTGGACCACGGCGGCGTCGCCGGGCAGTGCCTCGGTGAGGGCGAAGACGAGGAGCACCACGGCCGCGGTCTGCGCACCTGCCAGGAGCAGCCGCCGAGCCGCCCAGGGCATGGGTCCGCTCACGCCAGCCACACCTTGTCGAAGCGGGCCCAGTCGAGGGTGTTGGCGGGTGCCTGCTGCTCGATGCCCCGGACACGGCGGGCGGTGCCGAGTATCCAGTCGGCGAAGCCCCAGATCAGGAAGGGGCCCTCGGTGTGCAGGCGGCGTTGCATGCGGGCGTAGACGCCAGCGCGCTGCTGCGGGTCGCGGGTGGACTGGGCCTGTTGGTAGAGGGCGTCGAAGTCCTGGTGGCGCCACTTAGTCGCGTTGGTGGTCGATTCCGTCAGCAGGCGCTGGGAGAGGTGGGACTCGATGGGCATGGCGCCGGAGCGGTAGCAGCACAGGGTGCCGGCGTCGAGGATGTCCTTCCAGTAGGTGTCCTTGCTGCCGGTCCTCACCTCGACCCTGATGCCGGCTTCGGCGGCCTGGTCACGCAGGACGGCGGCGGCCTCGGTGAATCCGGCGGCGACGGGTGAGGTGTCGAGTGTGATCCGCAGGTCCTCGGCGCCGGCCTGTTTCAGCAGGCTGCGGGCCCGGCCGAGGTCGTGTTCGCGCTGGGGCAGGCCGTCGGCGTAGTACTCGTATCCCTTGCCGAACAGGTCGTTGCCGATCTCCCCGGCGCCGGAGAGGGCCCCCTGGACGAGTTCCTCGCGGTCGGCGACGCGCATCAGGGCCTGGCGGACGCGCCGGTCGTCGAAGGGGGGCCTGTCGGTCTTCATGGCGAAGGACTGCATCGCGCTGTTGCGCAGCCGTACGATCCGGATCCGGCCGCCGTCCTCGTGGGCGCGGGCGGTCGCCGGGTTCAGCTCGTGGGCGTATTCGACCTGGCCGCCGAGCAGGGCGTTGACGCGTGCGGACTCCTCGTTGGCGACGACGAACTCCAGCTCGTCCAGGTGCGGGGCGCCGTCCCAGTAGTCGTCGTTGCGCCGCAGGACGGTGGACCGGCCCGGGGCGAAGGACACCAGACGGAACGGTCCGCTGCCGACGGGACTGTGGTCGAAGTCGCCGTCCCTGGCGGACGCGGGGACGATGTAGGCGCCGAACGCCGCCATGACGTTGGGGAATTCGGCCGTCGGCCGCTTGAGGACGAACTCGACGGTCCGCTCGTCCGGGGCGCGGCTGGCCGCCAGGTCGATCGGTTCGAGGGAGGCCCTGGCGCGGAAGGCCCGCGCGGGGTCGGCGATGCGCCGGTAGCTGTGCAGCACGTCCTTCGCGGTCACGGGCCGCCCGTCGTGGAAGACCGCTGCCCGCAGGGAGACCTTCCACCGGTCGAGGCCTCTGTTGGGTTCCCAGGAGGAGGCGAGGCGGGGCCGGGCGGAGAGGTCGCCGCCGTAGTCGGCGAGCTTGTCGTAGAGGGCCTTGGCCCGGGCGGCGTCGGCGAAGAGGTTGCTCAGATGCGGGTCGAGGGTCTCGCTCGCCCCGCCCCCGGCGAAGGCGGCCCGCAGCCTGCCGCCCCGCTTCGGCCTGCCGTCCCCCTCGGCGTCGTCGGGGGCTGTTCCGGAGGTGCCGGCGCAGCCGGCCAGGGCGAAGGCGCCGAGACCGGCCGCCCCGGAGGCGGCGAGGAAGCCACGGCGGTGGAGGCCGGGGAAGGACGTCGCTGTGGAGGTGCGCATGTCGTCGCTGTGCATGTCGTCGCTGTGCATGGAGGTGTCCTTGATCCGGTGGGAGCGTGCGGGGGGGGCGGGGCTGGTCAGCCGTCCGTGAGGCGGGCGATCAGGTGGAGCCGGTCGGCGTCGGCCGTTCCGGCGGGCAGGTCGCCCTCGCGCCAGGGGGGTTCGGTACGGGGCCCGGGGCCGTCGTGGAGCGCGACGACGTCGAATCCGTGCGCGATGAGCGCCCGGCGTAGTTCCGCGGGCAGGAACAGGCGCCAGGCCGAGCGCTGTTCGACCGGCGGCATTCCGTCGTCGGTGGTCCAGGTGCGGCTGCGGTGGAGCAGCCGGGCAGCCGGGTCCACGCGCAGCCGGGTGACGGAGCGGTGGACGATGCCGCGGTGGGTGAAGGTGTGGACGGACGGGGTTACGGGGAGCGCGGCGCGGCCGAGGAAGTACGCGCCGTTGCGCATCTCCGCGACGAGAAGCCCTCCGGGCGCCAGACAGCGCCGGCAGGAGGTGAGGAAGCTGTCGGTCTCGGCGTCGGTCCGGCAGTACAGCAGCGCGCTGTCCAGGCACACGACGGCCTCGAATCTCCGTGCGCCCAGGTCGAACTCGCGTAGGTCGGCGCGGAGATACTCAGGGCCCGGGTGCTCCCGGGCGGCGTACCGGAGCATCGCGTCGGAGAGGTCGGCGCCGGTCACGGTGCGCCCCGCCGACTGGAGGTACGCGGCGTCGCGGCCGGTGCCGCAGCCGATGTCCAGGACACGGGGGCCGGCCCCGTACCGCGTCAGTGTCTCCTCGGTCCAATGTCCGGCGAGCCGCTCGGGGTCCGGGAAGCGGGCCTCGTACAGCGCAGGGTTGTCGGTGAGCAGATTGGTGTCGTCCACGGGGCTCTCCTCAGGCATGGGCGGGTACGGAGACCGGCCGGCCGGGCAGCGTTCCGCGACGGTGCAGCCGGACGATGCCCGCGGCCGAGACGAGTCCGAGCACCAGGCAGCAGGCCCAGGGAAGCCAGCCGGCTCCGATGCGCTGACCGGTGTCCATCGCCCATCCGACGGCGGCGTTCCCGAGTGCGGCGGCGATGCCGGACACGACGTAGAAGATTCCGAAGTACGTGCCGGTGAGACCGGCCCGGCCGAAGTCGGGGATCAGTTCCATCATGAACGGCTGAGCGGCCATCAGCCCGGTCTGGAGCAGCAGAGCGCCCGCCAGAACAGGGATCGCACGCAGCACCGCCTGGCTCGCGTCCGCGTCCGGCGGGGCCCCGGATGTCACCAGCATGGGCGGTACGAAGGCCGCGGCCATCAGCGCGAGGCCCGCAGCGATCCACTTCGCCCGGCTGCCCCGCCGTTTCAGAACACGGGTGATGCGCAGTTGGAACGCGAGTCCGGCGAGCGTGCCCACGAGGAACACCATGCCTGCCGCACCGTCCCAGCCGGTGGCCCGGCGTGCGCCGTCGGGAAGCAGCAGATAGAGCTGGCTCTCGAGCGCCACCATCCCGGCCATCGCGTACGCGAAGGCCATGAAGGGGCGGTTGCGGACCACTTCACGCCAGTCGGCGAGTACACCGTTCGTCGGGGGCGCGACCCGGCCGGGCGGCAGCACCAGGGCCTGGGCCACGGTCAGCACGGCGAAGATCCCGGCTGCCGTGAGGGCGGCCGCCCGGAAGTCGACCAGGAGCAGGGCGCTGCCGAGGAGGGGGCCGATGAGGGCCCCCGTCGTCGCGAAGACGTTGAAGAGCGCGAACGCCTCCGCCTTGCGCTCCCCCGCCTCCTGGGCGAGGTGGGCGCGGACGGCGGGGTTGAACAGGGCGCCGGCCAGCCCGCTGAGCAGGGACGCGGCGAGCAGGACCCCGATCCCGTCACCGAGCGCGAAGAGAGCGAAGCCGGCTGTCCGCAGCGCGCATCCGGCGATGATCACCCCACGGGCTCCCAGCCGGTCCGCGGCCGACCCTCCTATGACGAACAGCCCCTGCTGGCTGAGGTTGCGCACACCGAGTACGGTGCCGACGACGGCGGCGGACATCCCGAGGTCGTCGCTCAGGTGCACGGCGAGGTAGGGGATGAGCAGGTAGAAGCCGGTGTTGACGCCGAACTGGTTGACCAGCAGGAGGCGCACGGCCGGGGGGAAGGTACCTATCTCGCGCCAGGTCTTCACCGGTTCGTCCCTCCTTCGTGGACAGGCTCCCGTGCGGTGGCGTCCGCCACGGGGTGCGACCGGGGCCCGTCGAACGGGGTACGCGGGCGCACGCCCAGTCCCGGGTGGCTGCTCGCCCGCACGATGCCGTCGGTGCCGCCGATCCCCGTCCACGGGTCGTGGTCGAGCAGCAGGTGTCCGTCCAGGTCGGTCCACCGGGCGCGGTCGGCGAGGTGCACGGCCGGGGCGATGCCGAGCGAACTGGCGGTCAGACAGCCGAGCATGAGGCCGGTGCCGCTGCCGGCGATCAGTCCGGCGATGCGCAGCACGGCGCTCACGCCTCCGCACTTGGCGAGTTTGACGTTGATGCCGTGGACCCGGCCGGCGAGCCGCCGGGCGTCCTCGATGCCGACCGCGTCCTCGTCAGCGATCACGGGCAGGGGTGAGCGGGCGGCGAGCCGGGCCAGCGCCTCGGGGGCGCCCGGGGCGACGGGCTGTTCCACGGCCTCGACGCCGAGTTCGGCGAAGCGCCCGAGCAGCGCGGGCGCCGCTGAGCCGCTCCAGCCGCCGTTGGGGTCGAGGAGCAGCCGCACGTGCGGGGCGGCGGCGCGCACGGCGCGTACGCGTGCCACGTCGTCCTCCGGGTCGGATGAGCCGGCCTTGAGCTTGATGACGGTGAACCCGTCGGCCGCCAGGCGGGCGGCGAGGGTCGCGGCGTTGGCGGGTGTGGTGATTCCGATGGTCCGGGCGGTGGCGGCGACGGGTGTGGTGGCCGTGCCGAGGAGGCGGTGCACCGGCAGGCCGGCGCGCTTGCCGACGAGATCGAGCAGCGCCGACTCGACGGCGGCCGTGACGGCCGGCGGCGTTCCGGGTACGACCGGTCCGCCGGCACCTCCGGCGTCCCCGGGGGCCTGCCCGGCCGGGGTGGACAGAGATTCCAGGGCCGTCTCCGGATCGGGGAACCGCGCGAGTGCGTGGCCGCACCGGTCCAGCCAGTGGGCGACGGTCGCGGTGTCCAGACCGTAGTACACGCTGGTGACGGTCTCGCCGTGGCCGTGCAGCCCCTGGTGCTCGATGGACAGACGGACGGCGTCACGGGCCGTCGTCGTGGAACGGAAGATCCGCAGCGGCTCGGCCAGCCGCAGCCGCACGGTGCGCAGGCTCGCCTTCATCGGGCCTCCCCGGGTTCGTACGGCAGTCGGACGGTGTACGGGCGGGAGTGCGGCGGGGTGTTTCGCCCGGGCACGAGAGGGGCCGTCGCGCCCCCGGGCACACGGGACACCGGCAGGCGTGCGGGCCGTCGCTCCTCCCACCGCCCGGCGACCGCGCGGCAGCGGGTCCAGCCGGTCGCCTCCACGGCCTGCGGGTGGCGGATCTCCACCGGGCGGGCGGCCGCGGCCTCCGGGCCCAGCCCGTGCAGGGCGTTGAACCCGTCGTCGAAGATGCTGCCGAGATAGCGGTGCGGTCCGTCGGGGAAGACCGTCGCGACGACGGCGCCCGGGTGGACGCGGGCCGCCCAGGCCGCGACGAGTGCGACGGCACCGGTGCTCCAGCCGCCACTGACGAAGTTGTCCCGGGCCAGCCGCCGGCAACTGTCCGCGGCCTCCGCCGGTCCGACCCAGTGGACCTCGTCGAACTGGTCGTGGGCCACGTTGCGTGGATGGATGCTGCTGCCCAGTCCACGCATCAGGCGGGGCCGTGCGGGCTGTCCGAAGATCGTCGAGCCGGTGGCGTCGACGCCGATCAAGCGCAGTCCGGGCCAGCGTCTGCGCAGCGGACCGACGACTCCCGCACTGTGTCCGCCCGTTCCGACACTGCACACCAGGACGTCCACGTGATCGAGACGATCGGCGATCTCGGCGGCGAGTGAGGCGTAACCGGCGGTGTTGTCCGGGTTGTTGTACTGGTCGGGCCAGTACGCGCCCGGCAGTTCGGCGAGGAGTTCCCGCAGCCTGGCCAGCCGGGCGGCCTGCCAGCCGCCTTCGGGGGCCGGTCGGTCGACGAGTTCCAGCCCGGCACCATGGGCGTGCAGGAGACTGCGCATCGACGGTTCGAGTTCGGTGTCGCCGACCAGCACCACCGGATGGCCGAGCGCCTGGCCCGCGAAGGCGAGCCCGATGCCGAGGGTGCCGGAGGTCGACTCCACCACCGGTGCGCCGGGGCGTAGTTCGCCGCGCTGCTCGGCTCCCAGCAGCATGGACACGGCGGCTCGCGCCTTCATGCCCCCCACGGCGAAGCCTTCGAGTTTGGCCCAGAAGCCGGGGTGCGGACAGGGCAGATCGGCGGTGATGCGGGCGAGCGGGGTGCGGCCGACGAGTCCGAGGAGTTCCCGGTTGCCCGCGGGGCGCAGGAGTGCCGTGGTCACAGGGCGCCTCCGTAGTGGTGCACGGTCCCTGCGCCGCCGTCGAGCCAGAAGAACGGGTACGGCTCCGCGGACACGGCGGTCACTCCGGCGCCGATGAGCCGGGGCAGCACCGCGCTGCCGGTCTGGGCGAACACGACCAGCGGCTTACCGTGCCGCTGGGCGTGCTCCCGCAGCGGTTCGAAACTTCCGTTGCCGAGTGTCATGCCGGAGGCCAGGACCGCGTCGCAGCGCTCCTGTTCGGCCGGCGCTTCGGTCCGTACCGGCTCGCCCCATTCCGTCGTACCGCCCTTGAGATCGCACGGCACGTAGGCGAGGCCGCGCTCACGCAGCGCCTCCAGCAGCGAGTTGACCACGCCGACGACGAGCACGGTGCTGCCCGGCGGGGTGTCGAGCAGACCGACGACGGCGCGTGCCCGTGCGCGGGACTTCTCCAGTGAACCGCCGGCCGGCAGCGGGCACGGCCGCGCGCCGGTGCCCGGGCCGTGGGGCAGCACATCCATCAGATACGTGTCGAGCGCGGCGACCCGCACCGGGCGCAGCCGGTGGACGAGCAGCGCGGCGACATCCGCGCCGACGCAGTCGTCGACGACTCCGGCGGGCAGTTCCCCGGGCTCGACGGCGCAGGAACCGACGGCCGCGCCGAGGCGCATGCTCAGTACTTCGTTGCGGTATCCGCTCCCGCGCCCCGGGTGCCGTACGGACTGCCGGGTGGTGAAGGCCATGGCGATGTGGCGGGTTCGCGGGTCGGGACCGAAGCGGCCGGCCAGAACTCCGGTGACGAGATCCTCGTACGAGGCCGCGGTGGGGGCGGGGGCGGTGCGGGCTGTCGTGGTCATCGGTTCACCACCTGGGGGCGCAGCCGGGCAAGGAGTGCCTCGACGCGGTCCCGGGCGCCCGGCCCGTCGGCGTCGCCGGCCATCACATGGCCCAGGTAGTCGTTGTTGCTGCTCGCGGCGCCGACCCGGGTGCCGGGTGCCGCGACGCTGAGCTCGAGGACGTCGGACGCCTCGCCCACCCCGTCGGCGCCGTCGACCCCTTCCAGGACTCCCGCGGTTCCGGGCACCAGGAAGGCGATGGCCGCGCTGTGCAGGCCGGTGGCGCGTGGGCGCAGGTCCGGTGTTTGCCCGAGCGCCAGGTCCACGCATGCCGCCGCGAGGTCGATGCCGGTCACATGGCGGACCAGTTCGGTGATGCGGTTGCCGGCCGGGCGGGGGTTGACCTCCACCACGCGCGGGCCGTCCGGAGTCAGCTTGATCTCGGTGTGCGCCACCACGGAGTCCAGGCCGAGCGCGTCGACGGCCCGCACCGCGGTCTCCCTGGCCACGCGGGCGTCCTTGTCGCCGAGCGCCGCGGGAAACATGTGGCCGGTCTCCACGAAGGCCGGTTCTCCCCCGGTGGTCTTGTCCGTCACCCCGACGACTTCGGTCCGGCCGGCGAACGTGACGGTCTCCACGCTGACTTCGGGTCCGGGGAGGAACTCCTCCAGCAGCACCACGGGTGCGCGACGCTGGCCGCGCGCGTTGACGGGGAAGCCGGTGAGCGCGCGGTGGGCCTCGGCCAGTCCCGCCTCGTCGTCGACGCGCCGCACGAACATCCCGGCACACAGGTCCACGGGCTTGAGGACCAGCGGCAGACCCAGCTCCCGGGCGGCTCGCACGGCTTCCGCATGGTCACCGCAGACGGCGAACCGCGGCCCCGGCACCCCCGCTTCGGCGAGCACCCGCCGCGTGGCGTCCTTCCGGCAGGCGTTCTCCACCGCAGCGGGAGCGGGCCCGGGCAGGTTCAGCCGGGCGGCGATGCGGGCGGCCATGGGGAGGTAGTAGTCGCAGGACGTGATCACGCCGTCGAACCCCAGGGCCTCGTGGGCCGCTTCGGCGAACGGCAGCAGCAGCTCGGCGTCGTTGGTGTCCGCCGTGAGCACGTGGCGGGCCGAGAGCAGCGGGTGCGCGACACCCTCGGGCGCGGCGCGCAGGTAGTGGTGCAGATCGCGGGTGAGGAGGGTGAACTCGTGCCCGCCCTCCCGGATCGCCCGTGGCAGAAGCCTGCTCATCGATCCGACCCAGCTCTCGACCATCAGCAGATGCGCCACGACTACCCCTCTTCGTCATGCAGTTCAGGACTCGGGCAGGCGTCAGCACCCGTCGGGGAGCCTCGCGCCTGACTCGGCACACGTTATCGACAATCGTTTTCATTGTCATCTAGCGGGCGGGGACTCTCCCCGGGGCGCCACCCCGGCTCGCTTCATGGCGGCAGCGCGGCCTCCGGCGGTTGCGGGCCGGCGGGGCACGGTGTTGATTCGAAGTAGGTGCCGTCCGAGCGACCGCCCGCTTCCCCGATCCGGGGGTGAACCCTCGTGCTCTTCGCCGACCGCGCCGACGCGGGACAACGGCTGGCCGAGGCCCTCCGCCCGCTGGCGGCAAGCGACCCCGTCGTGCTGGGGCTGCCCCGCGGCGGAGTGCCCGTGGCCTACCGCGTCGCCCGGGAACTCGGCGCCGCACTCGATGTGATCGTGGTGCGCAAGCTCGGCGTCCCGCACCACCCGGAGCTGGGCTTCGGCGCCATCGGCGAGGGCGGTGTACGGGTCATCAGCGAGGACATCGTCCGCCGCGGCCGGGTGTCGGAGGCGGATGTCGCCGCGGTCGAGCACGCCGAGGAGGCGGAGCTGTTGCGGCGGGCGCGGGCGTTCCGGGGCAAGCGGCCCCGCATCCCGCTGGCGGGGCGCACCGTGATCGTCGTCGACGACGGGATCGCGACCGGCGCGACCGCGCTGGCAGCGTGCGAGGTGGCCCGGGCCCAGGGCGCGGCGCGCGTGGTGCTGGCCGTCCCGGTGGCTCCGCCGGAGGCTGCCGAACGGCTGGGCGGGCAGGTCGACGAGCTGGTCTGCCTGTCGACACCGCACGGCTTCTCCGCCGTGGGCGAGTGGTACCGGGACTTCGGTCAGACCCCGGACGAGGAGGTCGTCTCGTTGCTGGCCCGGGCCGCGGCGCCTGCCTCGACCCGGCCCACCGTCGAGGTGGCGGTGGAAGCGGGTGGCGTGGTGCTGCCCGGCGCGCTCACCGAGCCCGGGGACGCCGGTGCGCTCGTCGTGTTCGCCCATGGCTCCGGCAGCAGCAGGCACAGCCCCCGAAACCGCGCGGTGGCCGAGGCCCTGAACCGGGCGGGGCTCGGCACCCTGCTGTTCGACCTGCTCACCCCCGACGAGGAGGCCGACCGGGCCAACGTCTTCGACATCGTGACCCTGGCAGGGCGGCTGGTGGACGCCACCGCCTGGGTGCAGCGCCGCACCCCGGTCCCGGTCGGCGTGTTCGGGGCGAGCACCGGGGCCGCGGCGGCACTGCGGGCAGCCGCGACCGTCGGCACGGAGCGCGGTGCGGGCATCGGCGCCGTCGTCTCCCGGGGCGGACGGCCCGATCTCGCGCGTGACTGCCTCGGCGACGTACGGGCCCCGACGCTTCTCATCGTGGGCGGCGACGACACCCGTGTCCTGGAGCTGAACCGGCAGGCGCAGGCCCAACTGCACTGCGAGAGCCGGCTCGATGTCGTCGCCGGTGCCACGCATCTCTTCGAGGAGCCTGGCGCGCTCGACGAAGTCGCCGGACTGGCGCGGGAGTGGTTCACCGGACATCTGGCCGCGCGATCCGCCTGAGGCGGGGCCCACCCGTCGGCTGCCCCTCGCCCCGGGGGCCGACGTTCACCCCCGCGTCTCACATGGTTTCCCTGATCGCCGAGCAACCCTGCGCGCACATTCGCCGTCTTGATCCACAAGAAGGCGGCACACCGCACACGACCGACCTCGAACCAACCCCCCACGAGCGCAGGGGTCCGACCGCCACGCCTCTATACGCATGATGTATACACAGTGTGTTTAGATGACGCCATCGGGCCGCCCCCTTCGCGCGCGAAAGGCTCCCATGCACAGCAAAGCAATGGCGCCCGAGTACCAGGGCGCCCTCACCAAGCTGTCCGTGAACGCATCCCTCACGGACGTACTGGCCGAGGGAGAACGCCATCTGAAGGAGGCCGAGCTGGCCGGCTCCCCCCAGGAAGTCGCCCGCACCGGACTCGCGGTGGCCGAGGCCCACCGCAGGCTGGGGCACGTACAGGACGCCGACCGGGCCTGGAAGGCCAGCTACCGGGCCGCGCGGTCGGCCGGTGACACGGGAGCCATGGCCTGGGCGCTGTGGAGCGGCGGGACACTCGCCCGCCAGTGCGGCCGGCTGCGGCTCGCCTTCCGCCTCCTGCGGCTGGCCGCGGACCTGGGGAAGGCGGGCGGGGACGTGGTCGCGCGCGGCTACTCACTCGCCGGCCTCGCGGAGACCGGGCGCATCCAGGGCGACTACCGGACCGTCGCCGCGCTGCATGAGCAGCTCCTCGCGGAGGCACGTGCGCGCGGTGAGGCCCGCCACACCGTCTGGGCCCTGGAGGGCATCGCCCAGATCCACCGCAACACCGGATCGTTCGACACCGCTCTGGAGATGTTCGAGGAGGCGGCCCAGCTGGCCGGGGACGCCGACGACCGGCGCGGGCGGGCCTGGGCGCTGCGGGGGATGGCCGACATCATCTCCGTACGGGACAACGACCCGGAACGCGCACTCGGCCTGCTCGCCGAGGCGGAACTCACCTGCCGTGCGATGAAGTTGTCGAGCGCTCTCGCCTACAACCACAAGATGCGCGCCAATGTGCTCTACCGTGCCGGGCGGTACGAGGAGGCCCGGTCGGTCTACGAGGAGGCGCTGGGCGAGTTCCGCGCGATGACCGAGCCCCGGGGCGAGGCGCTGGCCCGGCTCGGGCTCGTGAAGTCGCTGGCCCGGCTCGGCCGCGACCGTGCCGGGACCGCCGCGGAGCTGGACGAGCTGCGCGGCACGCTGGACCGGATCGGGCTGATCAACGCCCGCGACATGGTGGACAAGGCGTACGCGGAGCTGGATGTGGCACCGGCCGATGACGTGACCCCGGCCGACGGTGCGGCGGCCCCGGCGGGCGGCCGACGATGACGCCCCCCGTGGCCCAGCGGACCGACGCGCCACGGATACTCGCCCGCTGCCGCGACCTCGTCCGTCCGGCGCTCGGCCGGGCGGTCGGGCAGCTGCATCCGTGGCATGCCGAGATCACCGCGTTCTCCCTCGGCTGGAACGGGGCGGACGGCCGCGCCGCCCCCGGTGCGCAGGGTAAAGGGGTCCGGCAGGCGCTGGCCGTACTCGGTGCGGAGGCCGTCGGCGCGCAGGCGGAGAGCGCGGTCCTCGGCGCGGTCGCCGTCGAGCTGATCCACACGTTCTCGCTGCTCCACGACGACATCATGGACGGCGACGAGACCCGCAGGCAGCGGGCCACCGCGTGGAAGGCCTACGGGACAGGGCCCGCGGTCCTCGCCGGGGACGCGCTCTTCGCCCTGGCCGTACAGACGCTCGCCGGGGCCCCGGGCGGCACCTGCGTCCCGGCGGTCCGGCTGCTGGCCGGGACGCTCAACGACCTGGTCCGCGGTCAGGCCGACGACCTGCTCTTCGAGTCGCGGCCCTGGACCGGACCCGATGCCGTGGAACCGTACGAGTACCAGCGGATGGCCGAGCAGAAGACGGGCGCGCTGCTGGGCTGCGCGACGGGTCTGGGCGCCGTTCTCGGCGGCGCCGGGCGCTCGGAGACCGATGCCCTCACGGCGGCGGGGCGCCACCTCGGTGTGGCCTTCCAGGCCGTGGACGACGTGCTCGGGATCTGGGGGGACCCGGAGGTCACGGGCAAGCCGGTCCACAGCGATCTGCGCCGCCGGAAGAAGACGTACCCCGTCCTCACCGCCCTCGCCACCGGTCGCCCCGCCGCTCTGCGACTGGGTGCGCTGCTGCGTACCGGCGAGGCGCTGGACGACGAGGGCGCCCGCCGGGCGGCCGGGCTGATCGAGGAGGCCGGCGGCCGGGAGGCGGCTCTGGCCGAGGCGGACCGGCATCTGGAGAGTGCCCGCGCCTGTCTGGAGAGCGTGACGCTGGCGCCGGACCCGCTGGCGGACCTCCTCGCCCTGCTGCCGTATTTCGCCGAACGCACCGTATGACGTCCCGGGCGGCCGGCGGACGGACAGAGGTCCGCCCGCCGGCCGCACATCCGGCTACCGTGCTCAGGGGTGCATCGACGCGCCCTTGAGGATCTTGTCCACGGCGTTGCGGGGTCCGTGAACGGCCAGCCCGACCAGGTCCATACCGTCCCGCCGCACCGCGCGGACAGCGGCCCGGTTGTCCCGGTCGTTGCCCGTCGCGAAGAGGTCGGAGGTGAACACCGACAGGGCCACCCCCCGGCTGACAGCCCGGGTGTGTGCCGTCGTCAGCAGTTCCTTCGGTCCTTCGAAGACCATCACCGGCTGACGGAACATCGGCAGATAGGGGGTGTCATCGGCATCGACATACGGCTCGCCGATCACCTCGGGCACGGCCGTGCCGAGCCCGCTGACCAGGAAGGCCGTCACGTTGAGCCGCTGCCAGGTCTCCAGGTCCTCCCGGAGCAGCACGGCGATCTTGGTGTCGAAGCGGACGGGGGCGAGTTCTTCTGTCATGGGACCGAGCCTGCCGGGCCGTGCGCCGCCCCGTCTTGTACGAACTTTGCACGGCCGCCACCGGATCCGCGGCCGGTGGGCCGGGCGTACGATCGGTTCATGGCTGCACGTCCGGACATCACCGCGTGGCGTCCGTCGGTGGCGGGAATCGACGAGGTATTCCACGCCCACTTCACCGACCACACCTACCCGATGCACACGCACGACGCCTGGACGCTGCTCATCGTGGACGAGGGCATGGTCCGCTACGACCTGGACCATCACGAGCACGGGGTGCTCACCGACGTGGTGACCCTGCTGCCCCCGCACGTCCCGCACAACGGCGGCGCCGCCACAGCAGCCGGGTTCCGCAAGCGAGTTCTGTACCTCGACGTCGCCCAGGTCGACGAGGACCTCATCGGTATGGCCGTGGACCGGCCCGTCCTCCACGATCCGGCTCTGCGCCGGGGGATCGACCGCCTGCACACGACGCTCGCCGGACCGGGCGACGAACTGGAGGCGGCAAGCCGTCTCGCCCTGGTCTCCGAACGTCTCGACCTGCATCTGCGCAGCCGCCCGGAGCCCGTACGGCACGTCCACGACCGCAGGATCGCCCACCGGCTGCGGGACTTGCTCGACGAACGGTTCGTGGAAGGGATCACGCTCCAGGAGGCGGCCCTGCGGCTGCACGCCCATCACGCGCACCTGGTGCGGGCCTTCAGCCGCGAGTTCGGCATGGCGCCGCACCAGTACGTGACGGGCCGCCGCGTCGATCTCGCGCGCGGGCTGCTCCTCCAGGGCCTCCCCGCGTCGGACGTGGCGAGCGCCGTGGGGTTCTACGACCAGTCCCATCTGACGCGCCACTTCAAGCGGGTCGTGGGCACTGGTCCGGGACACTACGCCCGCACCCGCGGCGCGGCCGCCCGGGTGTGATGGCCCGGCTCCGGCGCTGCCGCCATCAACCCGGGTACGCGGCCTGCCGGCGACGGCCTCGAAGGTGACCCGTCCCCGTCCCACCAGGCCCCTTCAGGAAGCCGGAACCCGGTGGGCCGTCCTTCGATGCCCGCCCTCCGCCCGTCATCGGTTCGAACGGACCGCCAGGCCACGCAGCGGCCAGAGGCCCCCGGATCGACCGGTCCAGGGAGCAGGACGAGAGGAGAGGGCTGCGGGTCGGACGTGCATGCTGCTTCCTGGGCTGTCATGACCTCATCGCCGTGCTCGAAGCCCCATGCGCCGACGGCGTCGATGGGAGCCGGCAACGTCCGGCCCAAGGCAGTGAGCCGGTACTCGACCCGTGTGGCGTCGGGGTGTGCCTGCCGGTCGACCAGACCGTTGAACTGCTGTCGGCGGAGGGTCTCGGTGAGGACCTTGGAACTGATGCCCCGATGCGCTCGCGTAGTTCGACCGGGCGCATGGGGCCGTCGCGCAACGCCCAGAGCACCACGGCGTTCCACGTGTTGGAGAACAGGTCGAAGGCGAGGCGGGCGCGGCAGCGCCGGGAGCCCACGTGATCAAGGCGTTCAATCTCTGTCACGAGAACGTGTGGCGTATGCGGCCGCCCGTCTTCGACGGGAGGCCACTGGCCGTGCCCGTCTGCGGAGACGACGAGGCGGCCCTCGCGCGTGTACGCGAGTTGGTGCAGGACGCGGGCTGTGAACCCGTGTCCGGGGGCGGCCTCGCACGGGCGGGCCTCCTGGAGGCGACCGCCGCGTTGTTCATCGCGCTCTGGGTCGGTGAGGGGGCCGATGCCCAGGCGATCGCCCCTCCGCAGGCTTACGCGGCCGGACCGGGCAACCAGCAGCCGGAAGGCGGTACGGGGGCTTTGCGGTAGTGGGGTCCAGCCCTCTTACGAGGAGATCTGTTCGCGCACCCATGCGGGATCCGGGTTGACGTGGGGCCGGCCCGCGACGACGACGGTCGGCACGGTCTCGTTGCCCTCGTTGGCGGCCCGGACGACTGCCGCCCCCTCCGGGTCACGCCAGATGTCGACCCAGTGCAACCGGCCGGCGCCGCGGCCCAACCGGAAGCGCAGTCGCAGACAGTACGTGCAGCCCGGCCGCCAGAACACGACAGGCCGGCCATCGATCGCGCTGCGGCGTTGCGCCTCCAGCGCACCGATGGACCTCGGGAAGATCAGGGGCGAGTTCACGCCTGCGAGCAGGACGAACAGCACCAGGAGCGCCGCTGCCTCCCCAGGGCTACCCGAGAGGAGAACCCCGACTGCGACGAACGAGCCGCAGAGCACGAACAGCATCGGCAGAATCCACGCACGCATCATGACGACGGAGGGTATCGACGATTCGGCGTAGTCGTCGAACAGACTGCTCGGTTCGACGCTTCCCCCACGTGCGGTGTCGTGCGCCGCGTCCGGCGCCGGGGGGTTCAGGCTCCGGTCGCCCGGACTGAGCGGGGTCGCGTGCGCAGGCCGGGAAGCCGGGCCCAGTCCTCAGGTGTGGCCAGGCCTTCCCCCAGGGCCAGGAGCGCGAGGAGCTGTACCGGGCGGCCGGTCGCGGCTGCGGCCTCCAGTTTGTGGTGCCCGTCGAGGAGGAAGTGCGTCAGGCCCCAGTGCTGGTAGCGGTCGTCCGGGGCACCGACGGCGGGCTCACACACGTCCAGCGTGGAGACCGCCACAGCGGTCGGGACCTCTCCCCTGCCCATGAGTTCGACGTACTCCTCGACACGCTCCCTCTCGTTCCACGTCGGGGGCACCATGGGCACGACGAACTCATAGAGGTGAGCGGACGCGCCGACCGCGGTCTCGAAGGTCCGGTAGTACGGGGTGTGCGGGTACACGGGGAGGCCCCAGAACTGGTCGACACCCCACGTGGCCACCTGTTCCCCGCTGAAGTAGTCGCCTGCCCGGCCGGGGACGACCGGACGGGGCTCCACCCGGAGCAGCACCGGAAGGTACTCCCCCTCCGGCAGCAACGCACCGAACGCGTCGATCACGCCGTCGTCGTCCGGAGCGGCCAGCGCCCCTTCGAGCCGCTCCTGCACGCCCTCCAGCGACAACTTCTGCTGGGCGGTCTCCAACCGGCGGAACAGGAACGGGCACGTTCCGCACCAGAAGCTGAGCTCGAAGGCGGGTTGCCCGTCCACCACGAGCAGTCTGCGCCCCGGCCCGCCGCCGGACTCCCGCTGTTCCGCCTCGAAGCGCAACCGCGCCTCGGCCTCCGGAACGCCGAGCCTGCGCGGCTCGCCCGCTTCGATCATCACTCACCGACCGTACGGGACGCCGCGTACCGGCACCACCGGGTACGGAGCGCGCTGCGCCGCGTGGGAAAGTGCGGCAACAGACCGCACGCTCACCGCTCGTCCCGCGGACGGACGAGTCAGCGTCCCACGGCTCCCGAGCCGCCGCCGAGTTCGGAGTTCCGGCAGTGCTCTTCGACGTCAGCCGCAACGAACTCGCCGACGTCCTCGGCGCGGACCGGCTCGCGGCCCTGCCCGCCGCCGCCTTCCCGCGCTCCGCCGGGGCACCGAGGGGCGCCCGCCTCCTGCGGACCGTCGGCGTGCCCACCGGGACGCTCCTGCTGCGTGAGCCCGACGAGGACTCCGGCCGGCGTCGACCCGCTCCCCTTCCAGGACGAGGGACCGTTTGGTCGGTGGCCGGCGAGGGGATCGCCGCGGGCATGTGCTTCCAGGGCGACAGCCCAGGAGCCCGCTCGCTCCACGGGTGATCCGCCGGCCCGTGGCCGCAAGCCGATGCGCTCCCTACCGGCGTTCCAGGCATCCCCGGACGAAAGCCGCCTGCCCGGCGTGCTGGAGGTCGTCCGACAGGACGCTGACCAGGCGCACGCCCAGGGTGACCGGCGGCGACCATGCCTCGTCGACGATGCGGTCGAGCGCCTCGGCGTCGAGATCCCGGACGAATTCGGCCGACCTTGCGTGCACGGCGTCGTAGTACCCGAGCAGCAGTTCCGCCGAGGCGACCTGGACCGCGCCGACCTGCTTGCTGCTGTGTCCGTAGCCGGTGGCGGCCTTGGCGACGGGCAGGTCGAAACGTGTGGCCCAGTCCTCGGTGAACCAGATCTGTTCGGTGCCCGCCGCGTCCGCGATGTGGTCGTCCTGGACGCGGGTCAGGTGCCAGACCAGCCAGGCGATCGAGTTCGCCCCCTCGTCCAGGCGGGCGTTGAGGTCGTCGGGTTCGAGACCCTCGACGGCCGCGTGCACCGTCTCCCTGATGCGGGTGTATCCATCGGTCAGCATGTCTGCGACGTTCATGCCCTCACCTTGGCCGCTCCCCCGCCCGCGCACCGCCATCGACACGCCCGCGCGGGTGGTGCCGGTGAGGGGCCGCCCCTGACCTCACCGGCACCACCCCTCCGTCAGCCGTAGATGCCGAACTCCCAGAGCGAGTAGCCCCAACCCGTGCCCCGCTGCGTGAGGTTGAGCTTCACGTAGCGGGCGGTCTGCGCGAGGTCGAGGTCGTCGGCGTCGCCGTTGCCCGTGGTGGTGGAGTACACGGACCGCCAGTTGCCGCCGTCGTCCGAGACCAGTACCTCGTACGCCTTGGCATAGGCCGGGTCCCACACCAGTTGGAGGTGGCGGAAGGACTTCCGTTCGCCCAGGTCGACCTGGATCGACTGCGGGTCGCTCCAGTCGCTCGCCCAGCGGGTGTCCATCCTGCCGTCGGTCGCCATCGCGGCGGTGCAGGGGCAGCCACTGCTGCCGGTCTGCGCGGATGTGGCCGTGGCGGGCTGTCCGAGGGCCAGGTCGGTGCCGGTGACCGGGGGCACCACGACCTTCACGGACCTGGTCTCGATGCCGGCGTTGCCGTGTCCGTCCTCGGCCTGGATGTAGACCTTCCACACCCCGAGCCGCTCCGGCGCCTTCACCGCGAAGGTGCCGTTGCCCGTGGCCCGCCAGGCGGCCTCGATCAGGGCCTTGTCGCCGGTGGCGTAGTTCCCGCTCAGGAAGATCCGGTACGTCAACGGGTCGTTGTCCGGGTCCCGGATGTCGGCGCCGACGGTGAACTCGGCACCCGCCGCAGCCCCGTTGGCGTTGCGGACCGTCATTCCGGTGATGACGGGCGGGGTGTTGTCCCCGGCCGTCGAACCGGCGTACGCCTTCTTCAGCGCGTAGTACGAGAGCCGCTTCTTGCCGTCGGGCACCACGTTGAACCAGACGCCGCCGAAGTCGTGCTCCGTTCCGTAGTGGAAGAGCGTCGCGCCCAGGGCGACGCCCTGGTGGGTGGTGACGCAGTTCCAGGCCTTGGTGTAGCCCTCGGCCTTCTGGACGTCGGTGGGCTCGTCAGGGACGCCGTTGGCGTCGTCGGGAACCTCCCATTCACCGGCCGGGCCGCCCTCGGTGATGAGGTAGGGCTTGGTGTAGCCGCCGGACTCCCAGGCGCCGCGTACCCCGCAGATGTCGCCGTAGGAGTTGACCGAGTACAGGTCCAGGTCCGGGGCGTTGCGCTTGTAGTAGGGCCAGGCGCCGGTCCAGGCGTCGGTCGAGGTGACCGGGTGGTTCGGGTCGATCGTGTGGATCTTCTTGGCCACGTCGTTGACGAAGGTCGTGTAGGCGTTGCGCTGCTGCTCCAGCGCGTCGCCGCTGTAGCAGTTCTGCAGTCCGAGGACCGATTCGTTGCCGACGTTCCACATGAGCACGCCAGGGTGGTTCCTGTACGTGTCGACCCACTTGGCGAACTCGGCGAGCGAGCCGGCTTTGTACGCCGCGTCGGTGAGGTAGTCGACGCATCCTCCGCTGCCCGGGCCGCCGCCCGGCTGCAGCCAGAAGCCGCTGACGACCCGGATTCCGTTGGCCGCGGCCGCGTCCAGCAGCGGCTTGGAGGAACCGTCGGTGCCCCAGGTGCGGATGGTGTTGACGCCCATCGACCTCAGGTCGGGGAGGTAGCGGCCCGCGTCGGCCACGGAGGGCCCCCAGGTCAGGCCCTTGACCTGGTACGGCTTGCCGTCGACGGTCAGCTGCCAGTTCCCCTGCGAACCGGAGACGCGGACGGCGCCCGCGCCCGCCGGCGGCGGGCCGGTGGTGCCGTACACCTGGAACTCCCAGAGGGAGTAGCCGTATCCCCCGGCGCGGACGGTGCCGTACATCCGGACGTACCGGCCGGATCCGGAGACGGCGAGGTCGTCCGTACCTCCGTCCCCGTCGGTCACGGTCTTGAGGGTCCGCCAGTCCGATCCGTTGTCGGAGGCCTGGATCTCGTACGCCTTGCCGTAGGCGGACTCCCAGGTCAGTACGACCCTGCCGAGGTCGGCGGTGGCACCCAGGTCCACCTGGATCCACTGAGGATCGCGCCATTCGCTGGCCCAGCGCGTGCCGGTCAGGTCTCCGTCCACGGCGGCGGAGGCCGCGAGGCCGGGCCCCTCGTGGGAGGAGTCCGTCGCGGCCCTGCCCTGTGAGAGCAGGGACTCGGCGGCTCGGACGGGGGGTGCGGTCAGCATCACGAGCGACGACGCGAGAAGGGCTAGAAGAGTGATCAGCAGCGTGGCCGGACGCGATCTCGTGGGCAGGGCTGCACGGGGTCTGTGCACATTCTCTCCTGGCGGAAGAGTGCGGGACCGGTGTCCCGGAACCGGATGGGAGAGCGCTCTCCCAGGAGAGTGGCGTGTACGCGCTCAGCTGTCAACGAGCGTGACGGATCCAGGTCCCTGGACGTGACGGACGCCCGGAATCCGGACGCTGCTCCCCCACCGGCGGTACCACCCGCGCCCTGGACCGCCCTACGGCACGAGGCTCGCGGCCTCCACCGGCCGTTCCGCGCGCCTGCCGGCTCCGACCGCCCGCGCGGCGGTGTGCAGGGAGCGCAGGGCCAGCAGCAGGAAGCCGATGTCGTCGAGGTAGACGGGGTCCGGAAGCAGGTCGACGGGCGACACCGTGTAGATCACCGCGGCCCAGACCAGTGCCTTGTCACGCAGCGGGATTCCGGCGTCGGCCAGCAGCTTCCTGGCGCGCAGTACCCGCAGCAGGAGGACGCCGGCGACGCCCACGGTGAGCAGCACGAGAGCCGCGCCGATGACGATCCAAGCCGTGGTGTCCATGCCTCATGGTGTACCCGCCGGCCGGTCAGTCACCAGGTGAGGGTGCCGGTCACGGCTGTGACGATGCCCTCGCCGCTAGCGGGAATCCTTCGCCTGCCTGCGCGAGCGGCGCTTCAGTGCGCGTCGCTCGGCCTCGCCGAGGCCACCCCACACACCGGCGTCCTGGCCGTTCTCCAACGCCCACCGCAGGCATTCCTCCCGCACGGGACAGCCATGGCACACCGCCTTGGCGTCCTCGGTCTGCACCAGTGCGGGGCCGGTGCTCCCGATGGGGAAGAACAGGTCGGGGTCCTCGTCGCGGCAGGCCGCGTGCGTGCGCCAGTTCTCCATGCGGTCTCACTCTCCTGAGGGTCGTTTTCGTCCGTTCGGCTCCGTACGCTGCGGGTGACCGCTGTCGCGCGTGCGAAACCCCCTGCGGCACACGCCCTGCGGCCGCCGAAGCTGCGGGGGTGGTGGCTCCGGGGCGACCATGGGAGACAGCGGACCTGCGTCCGGGCGCGGTGACTGCATGGGAAGGATCGTCTGTGGGCGGCACTGATGACATGCGGACCGGCTGGGGCGGTGCGCGCCAGGAGGGCGTGCACCGGTCACCCGAGGGGGGCCTGCTCGATGTCCTCGGGGTGGCGGCGATGGTGCTGGACACCGAGGGACGCATCGTGCTGTGGAGCCCGCAGGCGGAGCGGCTGCTCGGCTACTCCCCCGAAGAGGCGCTGGGCCGGTTCGCCGCCCGGATCCTGGTGGACGAGGAACACTACGAGCTGGTGCTGAGGCTGTTCACCGAGGTGATGAGCAGCGGCGAAGCGTGGGCGGGTGTCTTTCCCGTACGGCACAAGGACGGCACCTCCCGGCTGCTGGAGTTCCGCAACATGCGGCTCCAGGACGACCGCGGTGCCTTCTACGCGCTGGGGCTGGCCACGGACGGGGCGACGCTCCGCGCGGTCGAACGCGACCTCGCGCTGTCCGTGCGCCTGGTCGACCAGTCGCCGATCGGTCTGGCGGTCCTGGACCACGATCTGCGCTATCTGGCCGCCAATCCCGCGCTGGAGCGGATGGACGGGCTGAGCGCCGCCGGCCACCTGGGCCGCAGGGTGGGAGAGGCCCTGCCGTTCCTGGACTCCGCCACCCTGGAGGCGGCGATGCAGGAGGTCCTCAGGAGTGGCGTGCCGCAGGTGTCGCACGAGGTGGTGGGGCGTACGCCGGCCGATCCGGACACGGACCGTGCCTGGAGGGTGTCGCTGTACCGGCTGGACGACTCCGGGGGCCGGGTGCTCGGGATCGCCGTGTCGCTGATCGATGTGACCGACCGCTACCGGGCTGCGGCCGAGGCGGAGCGCGCCCGGCACCGCCTGTCGCTGGTCGCCGATGCCTCGGTACGAATCGGCACCACGCTGGATCTGGAGCAGACGGCCCGGGAGCTGGCCGAGGTCACCGTGCCGGAGCTCGCCGACGTCGCCGCCGTCGATGTGCTGGACAGTGTCCTGAAGGGGCGCCCCGGCCTGGCGGAGGGGCCACTCCTCATCCAGGCCCTGGCTGTCGTCGCGGCACGGCCGAACCCCGTGGTGGAGGCCGCGGATCCGCCGGGCCATGCCGCGCAGTACGGCGCCGACCGGCTGATCACCCGCTGTGTGCGGACTGCTCAGCCGGTCCGGGAGCCGTACCTGGACGCGGGGATACTCGCGCACATAGCCCGGGACAGCCGTTCGGCCGCGTTGCTCGCGAAGGCGGGTGCGCACTCCTACCTGGCGGTGCCGTTGATCGCGCGGGGTGAGGTGCTGGGCGCGATCGACCTCATACGGACGGACAATCCGCTGCCGTTCACCGAGGACGACGAGCTGATGGCGTGCGAGCTGGCCGCCCGTGCGGCGATCAGTATCGACAACGCGCGGCTGTACCGGCAGCAGCGGGAGACCGCGCTCACCCTCCAGCGCAGCATGCTGCCGCGCGACCACCACGATCCGGTGGGTCTGGAGGTGGCCTCCCGCTACCAGCCGGCCGCATCGCGGTACGAGGTCGGCGGGGACTGGTTCGACGTGATCGGGCTGCGGGAGGGGCGGACCGCTCTGGTGGTGGGCGATGTGATGGGCAGCGGCATCAACGCGGCCACCACGATGGGGCGGCTTCGTACCGCCACCCAGACCCTGTCCAGGCTCGGCCTCCAGCCCGCCGAGGTACTGGGGCACCTCGACGAGATCACCGCCGATCTGGACCCGGCTTTCGCCACCTGCGTGTACGCCGTGTACGACCCGGCCACCGGCGAGTGCCGGGTGAGTACCGCCGGTCACCTCCCGCCGGTACTGATTCCGCGGGGCGGCGCGCCAAGACTGCTCGACCTGCCGCCCGGGGCGCCCCTCGGTGTGGGCGGTGTGCCGTTCAGCGACGTCACCGTTCCCTTCGGCCCCGGCGACCGACTCGTGCTGTACACGGACGGTCTGGTGGAGACGCGGGACGACGACATCGACAACCGGCTGGACGCCCTGCTCGGGCTGTCGCAGGAACCGGATCCTTCGTTGGAGGAGTTCTGCGACCGGCTGCTGCGCGAGCTGCGAGCCCCCCAGGGCCTTGACGACGTGGCCCTGCTGGTGGCCCGGGTGCGCGAATGACGCCGGGGCGGTGGCACGGGGTCCGTGGCCCCGCCCCGGGGGGACGGTGCCGGTGGGTCAGGCTGCACAGCCGCGGTGCCGCCCCCCGCCGTGCGAGGCCGCCCACCCCCCGCGCCGCCCCGCGGCGAGGTAGCCC